>JADLDD010000001.1 GCA_020846855.1 Acidimicrobiia bacterium
CCGACCCGGGGCTCAAGGTGGTGAGCCTCGACAGCGCCCGGTATCCGGAGGTGTCGGTCATCGTCCGGGCACCCGGCGAGGCCGGGAGGCTCAAGCCCGACGACATCCGGCTCCGGGAGGACGGCGACGAGCGCCCGGTGTCGGTCAAGGCGCTGCCCGGCGACCGGATCCAGGTCGTCCTGGTCATCGACACGTCGGGCAGCATGAACGGCGTACCGATGATGGCCGCCAAGGCGGCCGCCACCGACTTCGTGACCAAGCTCAGCGCCGGCACCCAGGTGGCGGTGGTGGGGTTCGGCGCCCGCCCGGCGGTGGCGATTCCGTTCACCACCGACCGCAACAAGCTCGTCGCCGCCATCGGCGGCCTCCAGAGCGCCGGGGAGACCTCCCTCTACGACGCCGTCAAGCTCGCCCTGGCCCAGTTCCCCAAGGTCAAGGGCGTGAGCCGGAACCTGGTGCTCCTCTCCGACGGCGGCGACACGGCGTCGGCGGCGACGGGCCCGGAGGTGAGCGCCCTGCTCGCGAAGAGCGACGTCCGCCTCGACGCGGTCTCGCTGGTGACGCCCGACACCGACAACCGTTCGCTCGAGGCGCTGGCCCGGGCCGGACGGGGCGAGGTCACCGGGGTGGGCGACACCGCCGGCCTCACCACGGTCTACCGGCGCATCGCCTCCACGCTCCAGAACCAGTTCGTGGTCTCCTACCGGTCCGAGGGGCACGGTGCCACTTCGCTGGAGATCGGACTGGCCGACGGGTCGCTGACCCCGGTCCGGACCGACGTCGAGCTCCCCAAGGCCCCGGCCGCACCGGCGCAACCCCGGACGATCATGCACCCGGCCCCATCGGGGGCCCTGGCCAGCCCGTGGTTGCTCGTGGTGGGAGCCGGCGCCTTCTTCGTCGTCTTCCTGATGCTCGGCATCCAGCTCGCCGGGCGCCGGCGCGACGGCCCGAGCCTCCGTGACCGCCTCGGCGCGGCGCGCCACCAACCTGAGACCAACCCCGCCATCTCCGGGCTCGCCGACCGCGCCACCAAGGCGGCCGACACCTTCCTCGAGCGCAAGGACCGGCGGCGGGGCCTCAACACGGCGCTCGAGCAGGCCGGCATCAACCTCCGGCCCGGCGAGTTCGTGGTGCTGGCGGCGTCGATCGCGACGGGCGTCCTCGCCCTCGGGATCCTCCTCTTCGGCCCCCTGCCCGGCCTGCTGATGGCGGCCGCCGCCGCCTTCCTCGCCCGCCGGGTGGTGGGCTTCGTGGCCCGCCGGCGCCAGAAGGCCTTCGCCGACCAGCTCGGCGACGTGCTCCAGATCCTCTCCGGGACGCTGCGCTCAGGCTACGGGCTCCTCCAGGCCGTCGACGCCGTCGGCAAGGAGACCGACGATCCCGCCGGTGACGAGTTCCGCCGCCTGGTGGTGGAGACGCGCCTCGGACGCGACCTCGCCGACTCGCTCCACGCCATGGCCGTGAGGATGGACAGCGAGGACTTCGAGTGGGTGGTACAGGCCATCGACATCCACCGGGAGGTCGGCGGCGACCTCGCCGAGGTCCTCGACACGGTGGGGGTGACGATCCGTGAGCGGAACCAGCTCCGCCGCCAGGTCAAGGCCCTGAGCGCCGAGGGGCGCTTCTCGGCCTACGTCCTGCTGGCGTTGCCGATCGTGATCATCGGCATGGTCCACATGACCACCCCCGACTACCTGAAGGAGCTGTTCTCGGGGATCGGCTTCGTGCTGCTGGGCCTCGGGATGATCCTCATGACGGTCGGCGGCGTCTGGCTCAAGAAGATCTGCACGATCAGGTTCTGAGGTGCACCGATGATCACCCTGCTACTCGGCTCCATGCTCATCGTGGGCACCGTCCCCGTGGCCTGGTGGGCGCTGTCCGGCGAGCGTCCGCCCTCGCGCCGCACGCGCGCCGCGTCGGCCAAGAACCTCGTGGCCCGCGGGATGGCCCCGACCACCGACCTGCGCGAAGCACTCCTGACCCACTCGGCGCGCGACCGGGCCGTCCAGCCGGCGGTCGAGAAGCTCGCCGGCCAGGCCCGGCGGTTCACACCGGGCGGGATGATCAGCGGCATGGAGAAGCGACTCCTGCTCGCGGGCTCCCCGCCGAAGTGGAACCTCGACAAGGCCCTGGCCATGAAGGTGGCGTTCGGGCTGGCCGGCGGGGGCATGGGGTTCCTCCTCCTCGTCGGCGGCAACCCGCTGGGACGCCTCCTCCTGGTGGGGCTGCCCGTGCTCGGCTGGTTCACCCCCGACCTGCTCCTCAAGAGCAAGGCCCAGGAGCGCCAGGCCGAGATCCAGCTCGCGCTGCCCGACACCCTCGACCAGATCACGATCAGCGTGGAGGCGGGCCTCGGCTTCGACGCCGCCCTGTCGCGGGTCGCGAAGTCGGGGGAGGGACCGCTCGCCGACGAGATCCTGCGGACCCTCCAGGACATGCACGCCGGCATGCCACGCGCCCAGGCCCTCAAGGGGCTGGCCACCCGGACCGAGGTGCCGGAGCTCAAGCACTTCGTGAGCGCGGTGGTCCAGGCGTCGACCTACGGGGTACCGATCGCGCAGGTGCTGCGCGTGCAGTCGGCGGAGCTGCGGGTCAAGAGACGCCAGCGGGCCGAGGAGCAGGCCATGAAGCTGCCGGTGAAGGTCCTCTTCCCGCTGGTGCTCTGCATCCTGCCGTGCCTCTTCATCGTGATCCTCGGGCCGGCGGCCATCCGGATCGTCCAGGGCTTCTCCACCTAGCGACCCAGGGGGCCGCCGCCGTGACCGACACCATCACCACCGACCAGCCGCCCGCCCGACCGATCGAGCCCGAGCCGGTCGACGACCCCGTGGCCGGCCACCTCATGCCGCGCCGGGCCGTCGACACGCTCGGGAAGCTGAACGCGGCGGAGGTGCAGATCCCCCGGCCGGCGCCCTTCCCGACCGGCTTCGTCCCCCTCGACGACGTCCTGCACGGCGGTGTGCGCGCCGGCGACCTCCTGGTGATGGGGGGCAAGCCCGGGCAGGGCAAGACCATCGCCGCGCTCCAGTGGGCCCGCCACACCGCGGTGCGCGGGAACCTGGCCCTGTTCGTGTGCTTCGAGCACGACGACGTGACCCTCATGAGCCGCCTCCTCGCGTGCGAGCTGGGCGAGGTGGCGGAGCGCCGGGGCTGCGACGACGACGTGCGCCTCGAGGACCTGCGCGACGGGCTGCGGGGCGTGGCCATCGGCGCCTACCCGCTGCGAGACGTGCTCGACTCCGACGAGCTGCTCCTCGAGGCCGAGGAGCGGATCGCGCTCTACGGTGAACGCCTGGTGATGGCCCGAGGTTCGGGCACCAAGACCGACCTGGCCGCCCTGAACGAGCTGGTGGAACGGCACCCCGGCCAGCGGGCGGTGCTGTTCGTCGACTACATCCAGAAGGTCCCGGTTCCCGGCCGGGGATCGCTGAACGAGAGCGACCGGGTGAGCGCGGTGACCGAGGGGCTCAAGGAGCTCGCCCTCTCCCAGCACGTCGGGGTGGTCGCCATCGCGGCCGCCGACCAGGCCGGCCTCATGTCGCGCCGGCTCCGGCTGCACCACCTGCGGGGCTCCACCGCGCTCGCCTACGAGGCCGACATCGTGATCCTGCTCAACGACAAGCTCACCACGGTCTCCAAGTCGCACGTCGCCTACGACGCCACGCTCGTCGACCGGTTCCGCCAGTACACGATCTTCACCGTGGAGAAGAACCGCAACGGCTCGGGCGACGTCGACCTCGAGTTCCACCGCGACTTCCTCAACTACCGGTTCCAACCCGTGGGCGGCCGGGTCCTCGAACGCCTCTGGGAGGAGGGCATGCCCGGCGACTGAAGCCGGGTGTGAGCGCCGCGCCGCTAGTGGGGCCGCCCGCCGGAGAGGAGGTCGACGGCGTGTGGGGCCGCGGGCCGGATCACCTCGAGCGCCTCCAGCGCCCCACCCGGCGACCCCGGGAGGTTCACGACCAGCGCCTCGCCGCGCACGCCGGCCACGCCCCGGGAGAGCATCCCGAAGCCGCGCCCGCCGGCGTCGCTCGCCCGGCGGATCGCCTCGGCCAGGCCGGGCGCCTCCCGGTCGATCACCGCCCTCGTTCCCTCGGGGGTCAGGTCGCGGGGGCCGAAGCCGGTCCCGCCCGTGGTGACGACGAGGCCCCGGAACCCCGACGTCAGGTCGCGCAGCGCCTGCGCCACCGCCTCGACGCCGTCGGCGCAGACCCGGTGCTCGACCACCGTCCACCCGGCGCCGGTCAGGGCCCGCACCAGTCCGGGGCCGCTGCGGTCGTCGCGCTCCCCCGCCGCCACGCCGTCGGAGACGGTCAGCACCTTGGCCTCGAGAGGAGGACCCGGGCCGGGCCCGCCCCGGGAGTGGCCACCCGGGGGGCCGCCGCCGGGCGGGGCTCCGGCACCGGTGCCGGTCACCGGCCGCCCGCCCGGCGTCCGGACCGCCCCGCCTCCGCCGCGGCCCGACTCCGGCCCGCGGCGGCGGCCGGGGCGTCGGCGGGGA
>JADLDD010000002.1 GCA_020846855.1 Acidimicrobiia bacterium
ACGTACTTGTCGAAGCGATCCGGATCCTTCGGACTCTTCATCATCTCCTGGACCGCGGGCCACGGCAGGACCCCGTCCATGAGCTTCTCGATATCGGCGATGTGATAGCTCGACACGGCAGACCCCTAGAACTCGAAGTCGGCGGGCAGGGCCCAGAAGGTGCGCAGCTCGGCGCCGAAGTCGGGGCTGAGCTCCATCGACTGGCGCCACATCTGGAGCACCGCCGGCGCCATGTTCTCGCGCTCGGCGACCTTCTTGCGCTCCTCGGCCCACCACTCCTTGAACGGCACCGCCCGGCGTTTCCGGTCCTCGCGGATCTCGGCCCGGCGCTTCTCGGTGGCGGCCCGGTCGACCGAGAAGGTCCCGTTGCTGCTGATGACGGCACCGTTGATCTCGGTGGCGACCCGGGGGAGGGTGAACTCCTGGTTGAGGTCGTCCTCGATGGCCGCCGGGTCCCGCTCGATCGGGTCGCCGAGCGCCTGGGAGCCCGAGATCGGGTGGAAGATGATGTCGTAGGGCTGGAGCGGCTCGGGGGTGAGGAACGGCGGCGCCGCCGGGCTCTCGATGAGCTCGGCGGTGATCGCGGCGTCGAGGTTCGGCGCCTCGGCCGGGCCCCGCTCGTGGACCAGCGGCTTCTGCTCGGCGATGAGCTGCTCGACGTTCGTCTTGTGGGCGTAGCTGGGGGCGTCGGGGTAGGTGGGGTAGGCGCCGTACATGCCGTGGTTGGGCACGACCTTGCCCCGCATGCCGGCGTCGCCGCACTGATACTCCATGCCCGGCGTGTTGTAGACCATCCACACGGCGGTGTGGCCGAGGCCACCCCGGAACTTCCCGTAGCCACCGGAGTCGGGCTCGATGTTCCGGCCCAGGAACATGATCGGGTAGTAGAGCTCGGTCACCTCGGCGTTGCCGAAGTCGGCGTTCGGCGTGTAGATCGACCAGGCGCTGGTCTCGCCGTCGGTGAAGCCCCGCGCCGGCGACCCGTTGCTCGCCTGCTCGAGGGTCAGGCCGGCGAGGTAGTAGCCGAGCTGGGTGATGCCGGCGAACTCGGCCGTCATCGTGCTGGCCGCGCCGGCGGCCACCTCCTCGACGAACCCACGCGACTGGAACAGGCGCCCGAAGATCTCGTAGAGGTTGCTCATCCACATCACGGCCGGGGCCCACGCCACGCCCGACGAGACCGTCCAGTCGACCTCGAACGGGTTGGCCCACGAGCCCGACGGCGGGGTGTCGACCTTCCACGCCGCGGTGGGGCCGGAGTTGAACATGTCGAAGCCGACCACGTGCGAGTAGCCGTTCAGGAGGCCCGACTTGAGCGCGGTGGGGCTGATGTTCTCGCCGAAGGGCACCGTGCCGCTGGCCCCGCGCAACGACACCCGCACCGTGCCGTCGAGGTTGACCTCGAGCTCCATCGGCAACGCCATCAGGATGTCGACGTCCTGCTGGGCCATGAGGACGTTCTTGCCCTTCATGGCGATGTCCTTGAACTGCGACTTCCGCATCCGGCCCGGCACGGCCTGGCTCTTGACCCGGCCCGTGGCGTAGCGGCGGCTGTCCTCGACGAACTCCCGGGTGGCCTCCATGAAGAAGTCGAGGCCGTACTTGTCGATGACCTCGGTGAGGCGCTCCCGGATCGTGACGCAGCCCGCCACGCGGCCCCGGGCGTCGCCCATCACGAAGTTGGGGGTGCGGGTGCGGGAGTGGATCCGCTTCTCGTACCAGGGGTAGAAGCGGTCGTTCTCGCCGACCTTCTCCATCGACACCGGGACTCCGTCGGAGAAGCAGTCGGGATTGAGGAACCCGATCGACCCGGGGGTGACCGAGCCCGAGTCGCTGACGTGCGTGACCGCGGTGGCCCAGGCGATCAGCGTGTCGCCGTGGAAGATCGGCATGCACATGTCGAAGTCGGGCCCGTGGATCCCGCCGTAGTGCGGGTCGTTGTTCTCGAAGATGTCGCCCTGGTGGAACCCGGGGTACTCCTCGTAGCCGAGCTCGATGAAGTTGCGGACCATGTCGGCGAGGAGCCCGGGGTGCGCCGTGATGCCGCGCGAGACGCAGATGGCCTCGCCGGTGGGCAGGTGCAGGCCCCACAGGGCGTCGCCGCCCTCCGACGCGATCGGCGACGACGACACCTTGCAGCCGACCTCCCACGCCACGTTGCACAGGTTGGAGAGGACGTGCCAGAGCGCCTCGTAGCTGCCGGGATCGCTCTCCTTGCGCTTGAGCGACTCCAGGCCGAAGAGGTGCCCGGTCCGCTCGTAGGCCGCGTCGTTGGCCCGGAGCTGTTCGATGAGACTGAGACCGGCCATGTCAGGCGCCCTTCCTCTCGAGCCAGTAGATGTCGTGCTCGTCGATGCGCATGTGCCATTGCGGCGGCACGAACAGGGTGGTGTTGGAGGCCTCCACGACGGCGAGCCCCGAGAGCTCGTTGCCGGGGACGAGCTTCTCCATCTCCCAGATGTCGGCGTCGGCCCACTTGCCGCCGTAGTAGACGGGCCGCTTGAACTTGAACGCCGACGGGTCGGGGGTCTTGCCGGCGAGGTCGTGACGGCGCAGCTTCGGCTTCGTCGTGTCGACCTTGGCGATGATCGCCACCTCGGTCACCTGGTACGAGGCGCCGTCGGGCTTGGCCACCAGCGTGAACATCTGGGCGTAGCGGTCCTCGTAGGCCCGGATGACGGCCTCGACGTCGTCGATGGTGTCGATCCGCCTCACCGGGGAGTCGACCTCGACGTCGTCGAGGAGGCCCAGGTACTTCATGTAGAAGATCCGCTCGATCGAGATCTGGTCGGGGGTGAAGCCCTCGCCCTTCAGCTCGGCGATCACCTCCTCCTCCAGGGCGTCCCAGGCCGCGTTGAGCGGCTGGAGGTACGCCACCCGCATGGCGGGATCGAGGTCGGGGGTGATCATCGTGGCCACGCTCTTGTGGCGGCGGTAGGCGTAGTCCATGCAGGCGCCGCCCCAGGCCGAGAAGGCCCCGGCGTGCGGGACGCTGATGACGGCCTTCCACGGGTCGTCGGCCGCGTACCCGAGCAGGTGGAGCGGGCCGCCGCCGCCGTAGCCGAGCAGCACGTAGTCGCGCAGGTCGTGGCCGACCATGAGGCTGCGCACGAGGTGCTCGCGCATCAGCACGTTCATGAGGTTCATGCAGGTCTCGGCCGCCTCGTAGACGTCGAGGCCGAGCGGGTCGGCGATCTTCTCCTTGAACAGGTCGTAGGAGACCTGCTTGTTCACGTGCACCTTGCCGCCGAGGTAGTTGTCCTCGTTGAGGACCCCGAGCAGCAGGTTGGCGTCGTTGATGGTGGGGGTGGTGTTGCCGGCCTCCATGAACGTGGGGCCGGGGGTGCCACCGGCGGAGTCGGGGCCGAGCTTGAGCCGGTTGGTGAGCGGGTCGAGGCGCAGGTAGGTGCCCGTGCCGGCGCCGATCGAGTGGATGCCGAGCATCGGGACGTTGACGTACATGTCCTGGAAGCCCGGCTCCCGGTCGATCGGGAGCACGCCCGCGGTGATGGCGCCGGCGTCGAAGGACGTGCCGCCCACGTCGGAGCAGACGATGTTGTCCTCGCCGATCACCGTGGACAGGTACTTGGCCCCCTGGAGGCCCCCGACCGGTCCCGACATCGCCGCCTCGAAGAGCCTCGGGTAGCGGCTGTTGGTGACCCCGCCGTAGCCGAGCACCGTCTTGAGGCTGTGCGGGTACTGGATCTTGTTGAGCTCCTCCTCGATGCGGAAGAGCTGCTTGCGGGCCGCGCTCGAGGCGTAGGCCTGGATCACGGTGGCGTTGGCCCGCGACACCTCGCGGGTGGTGGGGGCGACCTCGCTCGAGATCTCCAGCGGGACCTCCCGGCCGACCTCCTGCATCACCTGCTGGGCGATCTCCCGGGCCCGGATCTCGTGGGCCGGGTTGGTGAAGGAGTGCAGGAAGACGATGGCGAGCGCCTCGCAACCCTCGTCGACGAGGAGCTCGCGGATGCCCTGCTCCACCTCGTGCTCGTAGAGAGGGATGACGGGCGTGCCGAACATGTCGATGCGCTCGGTGGCGCCGCGCGACTGGGCCCGCGGGACCAGCGGCGTGCGGTGCTTGCGGTACTGCATGTGGGTGATCTCGCTCCACTGCGCACCGATGAACGTCTGCGAGCCGCGGCCCTGGGCGATGATGTCCTCGAAGCCCTTGGTCGTGAGCAACCCGGTCTTGTAGCCGTTCATGTTGATGACCGTGTTGAGCATCGACGTGCCGGTGTAGATGGCCGTCTCCATCTGGCGGCCGAACTCGCGGCCCTCCAGCTTCGGGTCGATGCCCATGGTCTCGAGGGCCTCCTCGAGCGACTCCATGTAGCCGACCGACTCGTCGTGAGGGGAGGTGGGCGCCTTGCCGATGACGCTCTGGCCCTCCTCGTCGACGATGATCACGTCGGTCATGGTGCCGCCGGCGTCGCAAGCGACGAAGTAGTTACCCATGGGGCGCTTCACCTTTCCGGGAAAAAAAATTTGCGGAGACGGTGGAAGAGACGCTTGAGGGCGGACCGGATCGTCCGCATGAGGACGGGGAGCACCCGGATGGCCGGCTCGCCGGCGGGAGCGGGCGCCGGCGCCGCGGGGGCGACCGAATGCGTAGACGTGGCCGGCGACGACGGGGCCGCGGATCCGGCGGGGGCCTCGGACGACGGGTCGGCCCCGGCGGCGGCGCCGTTGGTGGCGGCCGACTCCTCGGTAACAATGGCCTCGAGGCGGCGCTTGGCGGAGGCGGCGAACTCCTTGAAGAGCTCGTGCGATACGCCGGCGATCATCCCCCGGCCCATCTGCATCACGCGGCCCGTGAGGTCGAGCTCACCCTCGACGATCACCTCGGTCGAGCCGCCGGGGATCTGCTCGAGGCGGCTCAGGAGCGTGCCGCGGGCGGTGCCCCCGCCCTTCTCGCGGCCCTTCGCCACCACCCGGACCACGTAGGCGGAGTCGTCGACCTCGGCGAGCTCGGCCGTCCCCTGGTAGCTGGAGCTGACGGCGCCCAGCTTCACCCGGACGCTGCCCTTGAAGGTGCGCTCGTCGACCACTTCGTCGAGGGACGCGCCGGGCATGCACGTGACGAGCTGGGTGGGGTCGCTGACGAACCTCCACACCGCGTCGATGGGCGCCTCGACGCTGAACCGCTCGCCGATCTCGATTGCCACGCGACCGCTTTCCCTGGCGCCTTCCCCGCGGGCCCGACAGCCGCCGGACCACGGGGTGCTGACGGTGGACCCTAACCAACCGGACCCTAACCAATTGGTAGTGAACTATAACCAGATGGCTAGTGGGAGTCACGCGAACGGGCCCGGCCGCCCCCCGACCGTACCGGCGGCGGGACGGGGCCGCTAGAGAGCGCCTCCCGTCGCCGCGCTGAGCGTCGACGCCGCCACGTCGCGCAGCGCCGCGTCGACGAGGCCACCACGGCCGGCCGCGAGCATCGCCAGCGCCGCGACGGCGGCGTGCAGGCCGGTGAGCGGGTCCGCGATCGCGTCGCCGCAGAAGAGCGGGGCCCCGGTCGGGTTCCGGGCGACCAGGCCGGCAGCCGCGGCGGCGTCGTCGCCGAACGCCACCCGGTCGGCCCACGGTCCGGTCCGCCCGTAACCGGTGATCGAGACCCAGACCGTCGAGGGTGAGCGCCCG
This sequence comes from Acidimicrobiia bacterium, assembly GCA_020846855.1. Classification (GTDB taxonomy): domain Bacteria; phylum Actinomycetota; class Acidimicrobiia; order IMCC26256; family JADLDD01; genus JADLDD01. The sequence goes on from JADLDD010000002.1 coordinate 5,647, forward strand.
AGGACCACGGCCGGGCCGAGACCGAGCTGGTCGAGGGCCCTCGGGCGCGATCCCTCCACGACCACGTCGGCGGAGGCCAGCAGCACCCCGAGGCGCTCCCGGTCGCCGGCGGAGGTGAGGTCGAACGCCTCGGACCGGTGGCCGTCGTGGAGGCGACGGTGGAACTCGGGTGCGGCCGTCCGGGACGGGTCGGGCCGGGCCTCCGACTCCACCGTCACCACCTCGCAGCCCACCCGGTGGAGCAGGTGGGCGCAGAGCGGACCCGCCCACAGCGCCGAGAGGTCGACGACCAGGGGGACCCCGGGATCCCGCCCGGACGCCCGGTCGGGACTCTGGGCGATGTGCCAGGGCGCGGGCGGGCCCGCGGCCCATCGCCCCCGGCTCTGCTCGTCGGACGCACGCGCCGGGTCGGGCGGCACTACCGCCACCGGCAGGCCCATGAGGCCGGCGCGCCCCGCCAGCTCCGACGCGCCGCGGCCGGCGCAGGCGGCGTCGACCGCGCCGGCGAGCACGGGCGTCCACGGCCCGCCCGCCGGGACGGCACCGGTCGCCCCGGCCGCGTCGGCCGCCCGGGCCGTCTCGGCGAGGTCCGCGGCCTCGGCCGCCTCGGCGATCCCGGCCGCGGGGGTCTCGAGCCACGCCTCCAGCATGCGGAGGTCGTCGGGACGCGCGAGGTTCACGGCCAGCCAGCCGTCGGCGGCCCGCACCATCCGGCACGACCCGTTGGGCGAGATCCGCCCCCTCCCCCGTAGGACCAGCAGCTCCGCCCGCTCCGAGAGCAGGCGGGCCCCGTCGACCTCGGGTGCCCCCGCCCACGGGAGCAACGACGCCACGGCGGTCAGGGCCAGTCCCGCGCCCCGCGCCGCCGACGCGGCCTCACCGGGCATCGCCTGGGGCGCGGCTCCGGGTTCGCCGGTCAGCTCGACCACGCCGCTCGACGCCCAGTCGCCGGCCACGTCGGGTGCCGAGGGGCCGGGAGCGGTTCCGGGGCCTCTGTCCCAGGCCAGGCCGTCGAGCTCCGGATCCTCGGCGGGGTCGGCACCCAGGTGCGCCAGGAGGCGGGCGGCGTGGCGCACCGCCGGGCGGTCGGGCCCGAAGACGAGGCTCCGGCCCCGCAGCGGTCGGGCCGGGGAGGTCGCCGCCGGACCGGGCCCGCGCCGGCCCGCACCGCCGCCCCGGCTCGGACCGGGGGTGGAGCCAATACCCTGGGCCGCGATGCCGGCCTCCCTCCGCTCGTACGCCGAGATCGCCGGCGCCCTGCGCTCACCGTACGCCGCCGACGAGCTCGTGGCACCGGGCGAGGCGCCGCTCCTCGCCGTCGAGCTCACCGGAGCCGGGCCGTCACCCGACGAGGCGGAGACGCTCCGCCGCCTCCCCCTGGTCACGGTGGCCGTCGTCGCCTCCGAACCCGACGCCGGCGGCGACACCGGCACCGGACCCGGTTCCGGGGGCGCCGGCCGCCCCTCGGGACCGTCCGGCGGCGGCCACCCGGCCGTCACGCCCGCGGTCGGCGGCGCCGGCGGGAGCGGCGCCCTCGAGGCGTTCGACGTGCTCCTCGCCGCGGAGGGCGACCGGTCCGGAGCCGGCGCCACGGTCGATGCCGCCCTCGACTCCGTCGCCGCCGGCGTGGCGGCGAACCCGACCGCCGCGGTGGCGGCCGTGCAGCTCCTCCGCATGTCGGCCGCCCTCGACGTCGTCGACGGGCTGGTCGCCGAGTCGTTCACCTACTCCACCCTCCAGGCCGGCCCGGAGTTGGGTGCCTGGCTGACCGGGGCGGCGGGCGGTCCGGTCCGGCCGCCGGCGACCGGTCTCCCCGGCGCCGGCGGCCGCCCGCTGCTGGTGGAGCGCACCGGCGACGAGCTGCGCATCACCTTCGACCGCCCCGAGGTGCACAACGCGTTCGGGCTCGAGGTGCGCGACGCGCTGGTGGAGGCCCTGCAACTGGCGGTGAACGACACGACCATCCGGTCGGTGGTCCTCGCCGGCAACGGCCCGTCGTTCTGCAGCGGCGGCGACCTGCGGGAGTTCGGCACGCTCGCCGACCCGGCGAGTGCCCACCTGGTGCGCACCACCCGCAGCGCCGGGTACTGGCTCCACCGTGTCGCCGACCGGCTGTCGGTGCGCGTGCACGGGCACTGCGTCGGGTCCGGCATCGAGCTGGCCGCGTTCGGCGCCCACGTGGCCGCGGCACCCGACCTGGCGGTGGCGCTGCCGGAGGTGGGCATGGGCCTGGTGCCGGGGGCGGGCGGGACGGTGAGCATCCCCCGCCGGATCGGGCGCCACCGTACGGCGTACCTGTGCCTCACCGGCGAACGCATCGGCGCCGCCACGGCGCGGGCCTGGGGCCTCGTCGACGAGATCGGCTAGGCGCGCCGGACGTCAGCCGCCGGCGTCGAAGATCAGGCGGCCGGCGGCGATCGTGGCGCGGACCCGTACGTCGCCGAGCGCGCGGCGGGCGGCGGACCAGGGCCGGTCGATCAGACACAGGTCGGCGACCTCGCCGGGCGCGATCCGCCGGGACGGGCCGCCAGGATCGTGGGGGTGGCCGGTGAACAGGGCGAGCGCCTGCTCCGGGCTCAGCTCCTCGCCGGTGCCTATCACCGCGCCCGACGCCGCCCGCCGGTCGACGGCCGCCGCCATCGCGGCCCACGGGTCGAGCCCGCCCACCGGCGCGTCGGACCCGGCGGCCAGCGGCACGCCGGCGTCGAGGAACCCGCGGCCGCGGTAGAGCCACGGCCGGTCGGCCGGGTCGACGCCGGCCAGGTAGCGGTCGCCGTTCTCGCGGACGAAGTGCGGCTGGGTGACCACGGTGAGCCCGAGGCGCGCGATCTCGCCGAGCGCGTCGGGGTCCACCACCGCGGCGTGCTCGAGCCGGTCGCCCGGGACGGCGCCGGCGTCGGCGAACGCCGCGAGCGCGAGCACGACCGCGACCCGGCTGGCCGCGTGCACCGCCACCACCCGTCCGGCGTGGTGGGCGGCGGCTATCCGACCGGCGAGCTCACCCGGGGACGGGAGCACCCGCTCGGCGATCACGAGCTTGACCGGCCCGAGAGCCACCCCCACGGGCCCCGGCCCGGGTCCCTGCCCGGGAGGGGATGCACCCGGCGTGTCGCCTCGGGGATCGGTGACGGGCGCCTCGCCGGGGCCCGACGTCATCACGGTCGCCGACTGGACCAGGTCACCGGCCCGCCGGGACGCGTCGAGGGCCGCGACCTCGGCCGGCCCGTTGTGCGCCCCGGCGTCGGTCACACCGGTCACGCCCACGGCCGCCAGCGCCGCGCTGACCTCCGCCAGCGAGGGCGGGCCGCCCCCGACGCGGTCCCGCAACCACCCGTCGAGGCCCCAGATCCGCCCGGTGGGACGGTCGTCGGGGCCCAACTCGACGCCCGCCGGCCATCCGTCCCGCCCCGCCCCGGGCGCGGGCCGGTCGAGACCGGCCCGGTCCAGGGCGGCCCCGTTGAGGACCCAGAGGTCGCCGCTGCGGTGCTGGAGCCGTACGGGACGGTCGGGCACCGCGGCGTCGAGGTCGGCTCGGTCCGGCCACCCGGCCACCTCGTCGTCCCAGCCGACGCCGCGCACCCACCCTCCGGGATCGGCCCACGGACCCGCGGCCGCCGCGACGCGCAGGCGCTCGGCCAGGGCCGCCGGGCCGTCGACGGCGGGAGCGCCGCACCACACCGAGGCGGTCCGCATGGCCAGGGCGAAGAGGTGGACGTGGTGGTCGTGCAGCCCCGGGAGCAGCGCCGCCCCCCCGCCGTCGACCACCCGCAGGGGAGGCGACGGGTCGACCCGGCCCCCGGGTTCCGGCGGTTCGGGGATCGGAGGAGCGAGACGCCCGGCCTCCCCCACGGCGCGGATCAGGCCGCCGGAGACGAGCACGGCCCGGTTCGGCCGGCCGTCGACCTCCACGTCGTCGAGGACGAGGTCGCCGCTCACGGCGGCTCGGCCCCTCCGGGCCGGGGGCCCGCGACCCACCGGGCGAGGTCCTCGGGAGTGTCGACGTCGACGCCGGCCCCGGGACGGGGCACCTCGGTCACCAGCTCCGGCCGGGTCTCCCAGAGCACCCGGGCGCCGGCGTCACCGGCCGCCGGGAGGTCGTCCCACACCGAGCGGTCGAGTCGGGCCGGCGGCGACCGGTGCCCGTCGGCCCAGCGCACCACCGCGATCGGGGTCGAGGTCCCGGCCACGACCGCCGCCCAGTCACCGGCGTCGACCGCCGGCATGTCGGCGAGCCCCACCACGACCGCCGGGCGGCCCTCGGCGCGGGCGACGGCGACCCCCGCGGCCAGCGAGGCCGCCAGCCCCTCGTCCCACGCCGGATTGACCACGACCCGGGCCGCACCGGCCCCGTGGCGGGCGAGGACCGGGGCCAGCTCGACGGCACCCGTCACGACGACCACGTCCAGGCCGGCCGCGAGCGGGGCGAGCACGGCCCGCACGACCAGCGGGCGCCCCCCGGCGTCGTCGAGCAGCTTGTGGACGCCACCGCCGTAGCGCCGCCCGGCGCCGGCGGCGAGGACGACGGCAAGGGGCCCGGTCGCTCCCATCCGCCGACAGTATGACGGCCGGAGGTCCACCTGGTCGGGCGATCGGACCCCACGGTCGGCGGGTCTCACCATCCGGTCGTCTTCTTCATACCGGTTGGTAGAATCGCGTGATGGCCCGACAGGTTGATCTGCAGGGCAACCGGGGGGCGATCCTCGACGCCGCGACCGAGCTCTTCGCCCGGCGCGGCTTCGGAGGGGTGGCCATCCAGGAGATCGCCGACCTCGCCGGCGTCCACAAGACGACGGTGCTCTACCAGTTCGGTACCAAGGAGGCCCTGCACGAGGCCGTCCTCGACCACGCCCTCGAGCCGGTCGTCACGCTCACCCACGACTTCCTGGCCGGCGAGTTCAACCGGGAGCGCCTGAGCTGGCACCTCGACCAGCTCCAGCGCTACCTCGCCGACCACCCGTCGATCCCGCGCCTGATGATGCGCGAGCTCCTCGAAGGCGGTGAGTACGGCGACGCCTACCTGGAGCGGTTCGTGAAGCCGGTCTACCTGCCCGCGATCCGGCGCATCGAGGAGGTGCAGGCCCAGGGCGACAGCCGCATCGCCGACTTCGACCCGGCCCTGTTCGTCCACGACGTCTACGTGCAGATCATGTCGTACTTCTGCCACGGCGCCCTGCTGGAGCGCCTGATGGGCTCCGACCCCTACACCGTCGACGCGCTCATCACCCGCCGCAACCACCTCGTGGAGCAGAACCTCGCCCTGCAGCGCCGGCGGGCGGCCACGCCCAGCGCGGCGACCGGGGCCGACGACCGCCGCGGATCCGGATAGGGCGCCGGGCCGGCGGTCGCTCAGCTCTCGGCCGAGGTGCCCGGGCCCTCAGGCTGGCCCCGCCCGAGGTACGACGCCATCAGGGCCTCCCGCTCGTGGGCGTCGCCGGCGTCGACCTCGAGGACGATCTCGCCGTGCTTCATGATCGACGCGCGCGAGCAGACCCGCAGCGCGAGGTCGATGTTCTGCTCGACGACGAGCAGCGCCGTGTGGCGGCTGATCGCCCGGAGCGCCTCCTCGACCGCCTCGACGATCACGGGGGCGAGGCCCAGAGACGGCTCGTCGACCATCAGGACCCGGGGCGCGGCGACCAGGGCCCGGCCCAGGGCCACCATCTGCTGCTCCCCGCCCGACAGGGCGTAGCCCAGGCGACCACGTAGGTCCCGCAGGGGGGCGAAGAGCTCGTAGACGCCGTCGACGGAGAAGCCGTCGCTCCGGTCGCCCCGCGCGGTCAGGCCCATCAGGATGTTCTCGTGGACGGTCAGGGTCGCGAACACGTGGCGGCCCTCGGGCACGTGGATCAGGCCCCGCCGGGCCACGGCTTCCGGAGCGAGGCGGGTCAGATCTTCACCCTCGAGCTCTATCCGCCCCTCCCCCGCCACCAGGCGGCTCAGCGCCCGTAGGGTCGAGGTCTTGCCGGCCCCGTTGGCGCCGAGCAACGCCACGGCCTCACCCGCGCCCAGCTCCAGGGAGATCCCGCGCACCGCGTGGGTGGTGCCGTAGCGGACGTGGAGGTCGTCAACCCTCAGCACGGGTCGCCCCCAGGTACGCGCTCATGACCCTCTCGTCGCGCCAGACCTCGTCGGGAGGCCCGCTCGCGATGACCCGGCCGACGTCGAGGACCACGACCCGGTCGCAGAGCCGGTCGAGGAAGTCGATCTTGTGCTCGATGACGAGGATCGGGACCTCCCGCTCCTCGTGGACCCTCGTCAGGAGGTCGCCCAGCGCGGCCGTCTCGGAGTCGTTGAGCCCGGCACTCGGCTCGTCGAGGAGCAGGACGCGCGGCGCCGAGACGATCGCCCGGGCCACGTCGAGCAGGCGCCGTTCCCCGTACGTGAGCATGTGGGCCGGGGTGGCGGTGGCCCCCTCGAGCCCGACCAGGGCCAGGGCCTCGTGGGCCTCCAGCCAGCGCCGCTGCTCACGGCTCCACATCAGCGGGCGGAGGACGGTCGCCCCGAGCAGGCCCCGGGCCCGCGGGTCGGCGGACGCGAGCAGCACGTTCTCGATGCACGAGAGGGCCTCGAAGGTCTGCGGGGCCTGGAACACCCGCCCGATCCCGGCCCGGGCCGCGGCGCGGGGCGCGCCGAGCCGGACGGGGTGGCCGGCGACCTCCAGGCGACCTCGGGCCGGCACGACACCGCACACGGCGTTCAGGAAGGTGGTCTTGCCGCTCCCGTTGGGCCCGACGAGCCCGACGATCTCGCCGTCGCCCACCTCCAGCGACACCCCGTCGACGGCCCGTACCGCGCCGAAGTGCACCTCGATGCCGTCAGCCGACAGCATCGACGGCTCCCTTCGGGCGCATCCGCCGCCACCGCCCTTCCAGGCGGAGTCGGAGGCGCCCCAGGCCGCCGACGATCCCCTCGGGCATCAGGATGATCGTGACCAGGAGGAGCGCCCCGTAGACGATCGTCGCGTACTTGTCGAAGCCGGACAGCAGGTCGGGGACGGCCACGTAGAAGGCCGCGCCCACCACCGGTCCCCACATGGAGCCGATACCGCCGAGGAGCAGCATGAGGAAGATCCCGATGGCCAGCTCGATGCCGAAGCTGGTGTCGCCGGTCGTTCCCGTCCACGGACCCATGAGCGCCCCGGACAGACCGCCCATCGCGGATCCCAGGACGAAGAGCGTGAGCTGGGCTCGCCCGGTGGGCACCCCGGCGACCGCCGCCACGAGGGCGTTGTCACGCGCGGCGACAGCATCGCGGCGGAGAGGCGAGCGCTCGATCACCGCCGCCAGCAGGAGCACCAGCGCCAGCCCCCCGAGGAAGATCCAGAACACCTCGCTCTCGGCGATGTAGTCGCGGCCGAAGAGGCGGATCGGGGGGATGCCGGTTCGCGTGCCGTTCATCCCGGTGAACCACTCCGCCTTGGAGAAGAACACGCGCCCCATCTCGGCCACCGCGATGGTGGCGATGGCGAAGTAGAAGGCCTGGGCCCGGCGCACCAGCAGGCCGACCGCCGTCGCCACGCCCGCGCTCAGAACCACCCCTAGGGCCACCTGCACGAGGAAGCCGCCCCCCAGCGACGACTGGGCCACCCACGCTCCCATGTAGCCGCCCAGGGCCATCATGAACGTCTGGCAGAACGCGAACCGGCCCGCCAGGCCGAACACCCAGTAGAAGCCGATCCCCGTGATGCTGTAGACGAGCCAGAGGTTGACGAGGAACTGCGTCGACCGGCTCTCGGCGAACATCGGTGCGAGCACCGCGGTGGCCACCACGAACACGACGACGGCGAGGTAGTGGTGGCGCCGGTAGATCCCGGGCCGCAGCCGCTTCGCGTAGGGCGCGGTGGTCTCGCCTCCGGCGAGGCCGGTGGTCGGGGCGGCTCCCATCGGTGCCGGCTCCCCCACCGGGGTCGTCGCCTCGTTCACAGCCGGCTCCGCTCCACCACGATGAGCCCCTCGGGCCGGACGGAGATCACCGCGAACATGAGGATGTAGGGCAGCAACCCGGCGTACTCGGGCCACAGGTACCCGCCGACGAGCTGCTGCACGAGGCCGATCACCAGCGCGCCCACGACCACGCCGCCGAGGCTGCCGAACCCGCCTACCACCGCCACCGCGAACGCCGTGACCATGAGGCTGAAGCCGAAGTTGAGGTCGACGGCGCTGAGCGGCGCCACGAGGATCCCGGCGAGGCCCGCGAAGACCGCCGACAGCGCGAAAGCGGCCATGGCCACGTACGTGCCCCGCACCCCCATCAGGACCGCGGTGTCGGGGTCGGCGGCCAGGGCGCGCACCTGCCGGCCGAACGACGTCCGCTGGAACAGCAGGATCAGGCCGGCGATCGACACCGTGGCCACCACCACGATCACCACCCGCTGCTGGGCGATCGCGGCCCCGGCCACGTGCAGGGCCCGGTTGCCGACCGGGCTCACGAGGGTCTTGGGGTTCGAGCCCTGCCAGAGCGCGATCAGGCCGCGGATCACGATCGCCATGGCGAGGGTGGCGATCACCACGACGAGGACGGGCTTGTCGCGCAGCGGGGCCCGCACGACCCGCTCCATGACGACGCCGACCACGGCCATCAGCGCCAGCGCGACCAGGTATCCGGCCACCGACGGCAGGTTCAGGTCGTCGACGACCCACACCGCGAGGTACGCGCCCAGCCCGACGAGGTCGCCGTGCGCGAAGTTGATGATCCCCGTCGCCTTGTAGAGGACGATGAACCCCAGCGCGACCAGCGCCAGGACGGCTCCGTAGGCGACCCCGCTCGCCGTGAGGGCGACGAACTTCTCCATGCGTCCTCAGGCCGCGCGATCCGCCGGACCCGGATCCGACCTCAGCGGGGCAGCCGAACGAGGGGGATCACCCGCTCCGTGCTCGCCTGGTACTCGGCGTAGAACGGGCGGTCACGGGTCAGGAGCGCCCAGATCCGGGCGTACTCGTCGCCGGTGAGGATCTCCGGGACGCAGCGGTACTCGCCGTCGAAGGTCTTCACCAGGACGTCGGGGTTGGCGTCGCGGTCGGCGAGGTTGTGGTACCAGGCCGGGTGCCGTGAGGCGCCGGCGTTCGACCCGGCCACCACCGGCGCGCCCCCGGGGTCGCGCCAGTTCGGGAGCGCGACCTTGTGCTCCTTCCCCGACCGGCGTCCCACGGTGCACAGGACCAGGTGCTCCATCTCGAAGAACACCCAGTCGTCGTGGCTGGTCGCCGACTCCATGCTCGCCGTCTGCGAGCGCGACCTGCGGTAGATCTCCTCGTACTCGGGGGTCTCGAACTCCTTGTAGCCCTGCCTCTCGACGTGGTCGTCGTCGGTGGTGCTCACGGGAACCTCCAGTGGGACCGGGAGGGGGCCCCGCGGTACGGGGCCCCCTCCGGCCGGGATCGAGCGTCAGGCCTTGTCGAGGAGCGGGATCTCGAACGTCTTCACGATCTTGCCGGGAGGCGAGGTCGGCCCGTAGGAGACCACCACGCCGTCGCGACGCAGGAAGTGCGATCCGTCGGCCTGGTACCGGGCCCCGCAGACCACCCCGTCGGTGACCTCGAGCCCGTCGAGGGCCTCGTTGATCTTCTCGGGGTCGGTGCTTCCCGCCTTCTCGACGGCCGCCTTGACCAGGTAGAGCGCGTCGTGGGAGTAACCGGCCATGTAGCTCGGCGGTCCGGCCTTCGGGTAGCGCTTCTGGTACTCGGCCGAGAACGCCTTCGAGCTCGCCTGGTCGGTGGCCAGGAAGTTGCACGCCTCGACACCGAAGAAGTTCTTCAGGGCCTCACCGGTGGCCATCTTGTAGTTGACGACGAACGGTGACGACCCGAACGAGAAGGTCGGGACGGCGAGACCGTTCTGCTGGAACTGCTTGAGCTGGACGGCGAGCGGGTTCGGGTACGCCGCGTTGAACACGCCCTGGGCCCCGGAGCTCTTCACGGCCAGCACCTGCTGCGTCAGGTCGGCGGCGTCGGGCGCGAAGCTCTGCTCCGTGGTCGGCTTCAGGTCCTTGCCTTCGAGGGCCTTCTTGGCGAAGTTGACGAACTCGGTGCCGTAGTCGCCGCTGTCGCCCATCAGGGCGATCTTGTCGATCTTCAGCTCGTCGGTCATGTAGTCGATGGCGACGTCGGCCGTGGAGCCTCCGTAGTCCATCCACCACGAGAACTCGCTACCGGCCTCGGCTCCGAAGCGCACGTTGTCGCCGCCGGCCGTCATGACGAGGGCCGGCACCCGGCCCCGCGTGATGTTGGCGATGACCGCGGGGACCTGGGGCGGAGCCGGGAACCCGATGATCGCGGACGGCTTCTCGTCGAGGGCCTTGAGGTAGGCCGCGTTGAGCTTCTGGGTGTCGAACACCGGGGCCGGGATCCGCTTGACCTCGATCTGGTGGCCGTCGATGCCGCCGGCCTTGTTGATCTCGTCGACGGCCAGCATGGCGCCGTTGTTGTAGTCGTCGACCGCGACCTGGCTCTCCCCCTGGACCTCCCAGAAGAGCACGATCTTGATCGGCTCGTCCTTGTTCTCGGTGTCCTTGGGCGCCGCCTTGTCGTCGGAATCGCTGCCACAGGCGGCGAGCAACATGGCGGCCACCACCGTCAGGGCCAGGATCACACGTCTGGTTCGCATCTCCGTCCTTCCGTCGGGGTGCGCCGGAGCGCTCTCGGTTGTCGCTGGTGTCGGTTGTCGCCGGTGTCGGTCGTCGTTGGTATCCGTCGTCGGTGCAGTCGGGCGGGGGCCGCGGGGACCGGCGCCGGGGCCCCGGCCTAGCGGCCCTGGAACTTGGGGCGGCGCTTCTCCACGAAGGCGCTGGTGCCCTCACGTGCGTCGGCGGTGTGCGACGAGAGTGTGGCGGCCACGGCCTCGTAGTCGAGCATCTCGTCGAGGGTGGAGGTGAGCGCCTTGTGCACGAAGCGGCGGGCCAGGTCGACGGCGACGCTGGGCCCGCCGGCCAGTTCCTTGGCGTAGGCGAGCGCGGCGGCGAGGTCCTCACCCTCGCCGACCATCTCGTCGATGAGGCCCTCGCGGTGGCACTCGTCGGACTCCAGGATCCGGCCCGTCTCGACCATCATCAGCGCGGTCGGCAACCGGGTCACCCGGGGCAGCAGCCACGTGATCCCGCAGTCGGGGGCGAAACCCAGGCGGACCATCGCCGCGCTCATCCGGGTGGTCGGGTCGGCGAAGCGGCGGTCGCACGCCAGGGCGAAGGCGAGGCCGGCGCCCATGACCGGGCCGTGGAGCGCGGCGATGACGGGCTTGTCGACCTCGACGATCCACTTCGTGACGTCGGCGACCGGACCGGCGGGCGTCTTGCGCTGGTAGCGCTCGAGCGGCACGTCGGAGAGGCCGGGCAGGCCCCGGTCGGAGGAGCCGCTCAGCCACTCGGCGTCGCCGCCGGAGCAGAAGGCCCGGCCGGCGCCGGTGAGCACGATGGTGCGGACCTCGTCGCGCTCGCGCAGGTCGCGCAGCATGGCCAGGAGCTCGACGGCGAGATCCCAGTTGATGGCGTTGAGGCGCTCGGGTCGGTTGAGCGTCACGACCCCGACGCCCTCGTCGATCTCGAGGAGGAGCTGCGCTTCGTCGGCCATGGATGGGTCCTCCTCGGCGGGTCAGGCCGCGTGCAGCGTGGCGACGGCGTCGGATACGAACTCGTCGTCGCTCCCCAACGCGGACGGAAGGGTCAGGCTGACCGTGTCGAACCGGCCGGTGCAGCGTGCGGCCATCGTGGCCCCCAGGTCGGCGGCGGTGGCGACGACGGCCCACTCGTCGAGCATCTCGTCGGTGATCAGGTCGGGCATCTCCTTCCACCGGCCGTCCTTGGACATCCGGTGGAGCTCGCCTCCGACGTCCTGCCAGCCGTGGAACTCGAGCACCGCGTGGTAGGTGCGCGTCGACGAGTAGAAGGCGATCTGCTGCTTGATGTCGTGCCGGGCGGCCTCGACCCCGGCCTCGTCGGCGGCGACGGCCAGGAACGGCGCCCCGATCAGCTCGATCGCGGCCGGGTCCCGCCCCGCGGCCGCGGCACCGGCGGCGACGGCGGGACGCACGACCTCGTCGACGTAGCGGAAGGTCGCGATCGGGTGGACGCGCAGCCCGTCGGCCAGCTCGCCCGCCAGGCGTGCCATGTAGGGGTTGACGGCGGCCAGGTGGATCGGGACGTGCGGGTGCTCGATCGGGCCGGGCGAGAAGAACGGGTTCATCAGGGTGAAGCGGTAGTGGTCGCCCTCGAACGCCGGTCGCGCCCCGGTCTGGAAGGTCTCGAACATGGCCTGAAGGCACTGGACGTACTCGCGCAGGCGCGGGCCGGGCGGGCCCGTCCAGGTGGACGCGTACCGGCGCTCCACGTGCCCCTTGACCTGGGTGCCGAGACCCAGCTGGAACCGGCCTCCCGAGAGCGCCTGGAGGTCCCAGGCGAGCTGGGCGGTGACCATCGGGCTGCGGGGGAAGGCGATCGCCACGTTGGTACCCAGGGCGATGCGCGAGGTGTGCTCGGCGGCGAGGACGAGCGGGAGGAACGGGTCGTGGCCGGCCTCGGGCGCCGTGAGCCCGTCGAAGCCGAGTTCCTCGGCCCGGCGGGCCGCGGCCACCAGGGAGCCCACGTCGGCTCCCGACCGGGTGTCGCCGGCGTACTGGTCGGCGGTCGGGGCCGCCATCACGGTCTGGACTCGGAGGCTCACGTCCGGCGGACGTTACTCCGCTTGGTTATGGATTGCTACCACCTGGTTAGCCCTGCCTGTTCGGCCGCATCGGCCGGCGGACGCGGCCTCCGGACCGGGCCGGTCGACCGTGGGACGGACCGTGGGACGGACCGCGGGATCGACCGCGGGACGGACCGTGGGACGGACCGTGGGATCGACCGCGGGACGGACCGCGGGACGGGCCCGGGCCCGACCCGGACGGGACCCGGGATCAGTCGTATACCGCCTCCAGGGTGGCCCGGCCGCGGGCCACCCCCACCAGGACCACCACACCGCCCTCCAGCGCGCACTGCCAGTAGGCGCGCCGGCTGCGGGCCCGCCGGTCCCACCAGCGGACGTCGTGGGCGAAGGGGCCGGCGGAGCACTCCACCCGGCGTCCGCCGCCACCGGGCCACGGCTCCCCGCGCAGCACGGTCGGAGCCCCGGACACCTCCCCCCGGGCCGTCACCACGACCGGGCGGCCCGCGGCGTCGAGCAGCTCCACCGCCGGCGGCGGGTCGAGGATCCGGGCCGGGGCCGGGCCGGGGAGGGCTCCGGGCCACGGCGGCGCCTCGCGGCCCGCCGGCCCCGGTACCGGTCCGTACGGGCGCGACGGGTGCGGCTCGCGCGGCTCCCCCCAGGGGACCCACCGCACCCGCTCGGCCGGGGTGCGACCCCCCTGGACCACGGCGGTGACCGCGGCGCCGGGCCCGAGCATGCCCTGCACCCGGGCCAGCGCCCGGGCCGCCCGGTCGTCGACCGCGGGGTCGCCGCCCCAGAAGCCGAGCTGGCGCCCTGAGGCCGGGATCACCTGATCGGGCGCCAGGCGCAGGAGCGTCAGCGCACCCGTCAGCCCACCCTCGTCGGAGAGCCAGCCCTCGAGCTGCCAGCGCACCCGCTCGGCGAGGGCGGCCGGGGTGAGGGCCCCCTCGTGGTGCCAGGTGCGGGACCGCCGTTCGCCGTGCTCGGTCTCCACCTCCACCACCACCCGGCAGCACGCGCGACCCTGCGACGAGAGGCGGCCGAGGAACCGCTCGGCGAGCGCCTTGGACACGAACACCGCGGTGTCGATCCGCTCCACGGGGGGGTCGAGCTCCAGGGCCTCGGTCCAGCCGGCCGGCGCGGTGCCGGGCACCGGCGGGTACGCCTCGCCGCCGCCGGCTCGGCGGTGGGCCGCGAGGCCCGCGGCGCCGAAGCGGGCCACCACCGCCGCGGCCGGAAGGGCGGCGAAGGCGCCGAGGGTCCGAAGCCCCAGCCGGCGCAGCAGATCAGGCAGGTCGTCGGCGGCGGCGGGGCGGGCCGCGGGATCCCCTCCGTCGCGGTCCCCGCCGGCGAGCACGTCGACCGGCCACCCCGACAGGAACTCGGCCGTGCCCCCACGCGGCACCACCACCGAGCGGCGGGCGGCCAGCCGGGCGGCGAACGTGCCGGCCGCCACCCCGCCCCGGGCGTCGACGCCCCCCGTGCCCGTGGCACCGGCGGCACCGGCGGCACCGGCAACACCGGCAGCACCGGCAGCACCGGCGGCATCTTCCACCGCGGCCACGACCCGCTCCACCAGCGCGGCGTCGCCGCCGAAGTAGCGCGACGGGCCGCGCGCCGGGAACCACAGGAGCCCAGGCCTCTCCACCACCAGCCGGGGGGCGAAGGCCTCCACCGCCCGGGCGACCGGCTCGAAGGCCCGGGCGTCGGCGGCCGGATCGGCATCGAGGACGGCGACGCCGGGGGCGCACGCCTCCGCCTCGCGGCGCCGCATGCCCGGCCGCACCCCCAGGGCCCGGGCCTCGGGCGAGGTCACCCGGACCCGGCCCCGCTCCACCACGACGACGGGTCGGTCGGTCGGGGCGTCGCCGCGGCGGCGGGCCGCGGTCACCGGCCAGTCGGGGCACCACACGCACACCATCCGCTCCGGCTCCGGCCCCCCGGGGTCGTGACCCTCCACGTCCACGGCGGCTCAGCCGGCCGCCGAGATCCGCCGCGACCCGCCGCCCTCCTCGCCCCGGCCGTCGACCCGGATGCGCACCACCCCGGGGACCAACGCGCCGTCGCCACCGCGCGCCGCGGCCGCGGCCCGGCCGGACGCCCGGAGGCGGCGCGCCGCACCGGCCGGCCACGCGCCCAGGGCCACGAGCACCGCACCCTGCTGGCGGGCCCGAGCCGCCAGGCGCCCGGCGACCGTGGGCGGCAGGCCGCGGGGTGTCTCCGCCAGCACCACCCCTCCGCAGTCGAGCAGGGCGGCCACCACCGCCGGCCAGCGCTCCCGGGTGACGCCCCTCACCACCGCGAAGCGCTCCAGGGCCACGCCGGCCTCGAAGGCGGCCAGGCCACCCAGCGCCCCCCGAACCGGGCTCCCGGCCCCTCCCGCCAGCTCCACGGCCACGGCCCACTCCCCCGCCGCGCCCGCCGCCGCGGCGAGGCCGATCGCCACCGAGGTGGCACCCGCCCCGGGGGTTCCCGCGACCTCGACCACCGATCCCCGGCGCAGCCCTCCTCCGCCCAGGAGCGCTCCGGCGGGGCCGGCGACGGGCAGGATCCGGTCGACGGCCCGGACCACCGGCGTGGCGAACCCGGCCACCTGCCGCAGCCGGCCCCGGGACGACGGATCGGCCGATGTCGGTGGCGGGAGCGGGGACGGGAGCGGGAGCGGGGACGGGAGCGACGCCGCGACCATCACCCCAAGTTAACGAACACCTGTTCGCTCATTCAAGAGCGCCCGGGCGAAATCTCGCCGGGCTTCGAACGGCACTCAGGCCGTGGCCGCCTCCGCCCCTTCGGCGGTACCCTCGGAACCCTCACCCCCGCCCCCGGCTGCCGGCGCCTCGGCGGCCTGGGTCGAGGCCGTGAACTCGGGCGGGGCCGGCGGCACCGGCACCGGCAGGCCGCGGGCCTCCCACCACCAACCCGCGTCGTCGCCGTGGTACTCGAGCAGGTGCTCGATCGTCGCCGACACCGGGCCCTCGAGCTCGTCCCAACGGGCCGCGGGGGCCTCGACCGTCACCACGTTGGCGTAGACCGTCACCCCGTCGACACCCAGGCCGAAGAGCCTCCGGGCCAGGAGGTCGGGCGGGCGGTCGCCCTTCCCCCGGGTGTCGGCTTCCGACGCGTAGCGCTCGACCCCCATGCCGGTCAGCGACCGGTTGAGGTCGAAGAAGCGCGTCGTCGGCGACGCCCCCCGGCGGACTTGGACCGTGATCGGCAGACCCATGGCGGCTCAGCCTACCGATCGCCCCGCGCCCACCCCCCACCCGCCCCCCAGCATGTTGCGATCCACCACAACACAGGGGGGTCGATCGCAACGCGCTCGGGGGCCACCACCAGCATGTTGCGTTCCACCACACCATAGGGGGGTCGATCGCAACATGCTCGGGGGTCAGTCAGAACAGGCGGCCGGGGGCGGGGGGTAGGCCGCCCCAGCAGAGGCCGTCCATGAAGACCCACGAGCGGCGGTGGATGGCGCTCGGACCGTAGGCGGCGAGGGCCGCCTGGTGCACCGGGGCCGGGTACCCGCGGTTCGACTCGAACCCGTAGGGAGGGAAGTGCTCACCCTCCTCGGCCATGAGCGCGTCGCGGGTGACCTTGGCCACCACCGACGCCGCCGCCACCGACAGCACCGAGGCGTCGCCCCGCACCACGGTCACGACCCGCGACCCCAGTCCGAGGTAGTCGAAGGACCCGTCGAGGACGATCCGGTCGGGCTCCAGGCCCGCCGCGGCGAGACCCTCCAGCGCCCGCAGGCCGGCCCGCCGCAGCGCCGCCGTCATGCCCAGCTCGTCGCACTCCTCGTGGCTCGCGTGGCCGACGGCGATCCCCCGGGCCCAACGCCTCACCCCGGCCGCCGCGACCTCCCGCTGGGCCGGGGAGAGGACCTTCGAATCGCGCACGCCGGGTAGGTGGCGGGGCCCCGGGACGACCGCGGCCACGGTCACCGGCCCGGCCCAGGCGCCGCGGCCCACCTCGTCGATGCCGCAGACGACCTCGTCGCCGGCGCGCCAGCAGCGCCGCTCGAGGCGCAACGTGGGGGTCGGCGGGCCCATCGCGGCCCAAGTTAACCCTCTGCTACTTCTTCGCCCGGCGCGCCGCCAGGGCCGGTACGTCGCTCTACGATCGGATCGATGGTTCCCGGTACGCGCGTAGAGGTCCGTTCCCGCTTCGAGCGCGCGTGGGCGCGCGGGTTCGAGATCGCCGAGGAGGTCGGCGGCGGCCACGACGGCGACGACGTCCGCTACCGCATCCGGCGGCGCTCCGACGGCTCGGTGCTGCCCGCCCTCTTCACCGTCGACGACGTGCGCGAGGAGAAGCGCGACCGCCTCTGGTGGATCTGAGCCGCCGACCGTCGACCCCACGGGAACGGGGATCCGCCGCCCGGAGGTGACGGGGATCAGTCGAGGTTGGCGTGCAGGGTGTCGACGAGGTCGTCGACCGAGAGCGCCTGGAGCGTGGTGGTGCGCATCGTCCCCCGGGCGGCGAGCGTGACCGCGGCGTGGGCCATGGTCGTCTCGTCGGGGGCCTCGATGATGTTCAGGAAGTCGTACTGGCCCATGAGGGCGTACTGGGCGACGACCTTCAACCCCATCTCCTCGACCTCCCGCCGCACGGCGTGGATCCGGTCGGGGTTCTCGCGGATGGTGGACCAGCCGTCGGGGCCGACGGTGCTGAGCATCACGTAGGTGGGCACGCCACGATCCTAACGAGGATCCCCGGGGGCCGGGCCGGCGGCCGCCTCAGGGGCCCGGTTCCAGGCCGGCGACGGTCGCGGCCTCGGACGGGTCGGGCCCGGTCGCGAACCAGGCGTCGAGCATCTCGCGCGCCACCTCGACGCTGGTCAGGCGTAGGCCCATCACCAGGACGTTGGCGTCGTTCCACCGTCGGGCGCCGGCGGCGGTGGCGGCGTCGGTGCACAGCGCCGCCCGCACACCGGGCACCTTGTTGGCGGCGATCGACGCTCCGGTGCCCGTCCAGCAGAAGAGGACCCCGGAGTCGGCCGTCCCCCTCGCCACGCCCTCGCCCACCGCCCGGCCGACCGCGACCCAATCGAGGTCGGCGCCCGCCGGCGGACCGACCAGCTCCACCTCGTGGCCGCGGGCGGCGAGGTCGGCGGCCACGGCGTCGGTGAGCGCCGTGCGCTCGTCGGAGCCCAGGACGATCCGCATGCCGGCCATCGTGCCCGGCCGGCCGCGACCGTGTCGACCTTCGACCCTCCCGGCCGGCGGGTCCGCCGGGGGTCGCCTCCCACGGGCCGGACCGAGGTGACGCCGACGGCGGGGCCCGTATCCTGGCCGGCATGGCCGACTCCGCACCGACCGCCACCGCCGAGGGAACCGACGGGACCTCGAGGGAGCCCACGGTCGTCTCGATCGTGCCCCACACCCACTGGGACCGCGAGTGGTACTCGCCGTTCCAGACCTTCCGGATGCGCCTCGTCGACCTGTTCGACCGCCTCCTGCCCCTCCTGGACCGCGACCTCTCCTACACGCACTTCATGCTCGACGGGCAGACGGCGGTGATCGACGACTACCTCGCGATCCGCCCCGAGGCGGCCGGGACCCTGCGCCGCCTGGCCACCGCCGGGCGCATCTCGATCGGTCCGTGGGCCATCCTCATGGACGAGTACATGGTCTCCGGGGAGACCATCGTGCGCGACCTCCAGGCCGGCCTGGCCCGGGCCACCGAGCTCGGCGGGGCGATGCCCGTCGGGTACTTGCCCGACATGTTCGGCCACGTGGCCCAGATGCCCCAGATCCTGCGGCTGGCCGGCCTGGAGCACGCGGTGGTGTGGCGCGGTGTGCCGTCGGCCGTCGACCGGACCGGCTTCTGGTGGGAGGCCCCCGACGGCTCCCGAGTCCGCACCGAGTACCTCTACGGCTCGTACTCCAACGGGATGGACCTCCCCGACGATCCGAAGGTGCTCGCACTCCGGGCCATGGGCTACGAGCACGAGCTGGGCGAGGCACGCCTGCCCGGCGGCGACCTCCTCCTTATGAACGGCACCGACCACGAGCTCCCGCAGCCGTGGCTCGGCCGGGTCGTGGCCGAGGCCAACGCCGAGGGCGGCGACTACCGCTTCGAGGTCACGTCGCTGCCGGAGTACCTGGCCCGCCAGCCCGTCGACGGCCTGCCCACCTGGCGGGGGGAGCTGCGGTCCGGGGCCCGGGCCAACGTGCTGATGGGTGTGGCGTCGAACCGCGTCGACGTCCACCGCGCCGCGGCGGCCGCCGAGCGGGCGCTGGAGCGCCGGGCCGAACCCGTCGCCGCTCTCTTCGCCCCGCCGGCCGCCTACCCGCGCGAGCTGCTCGACGTGGCCTGGCGCAAGCTGATCCTCAACTCGGCCCACGACTCCTCGTGCGCGTGCAGCCACGACGAGACGGTGGCGCAGGTGCTGGTCCGCTACCACGAGGCCCGCCAGATCGGCGACGGCCTGGTCGAAGACGCGGTGCGCCGGATCGCGACCGAGGTCGACACCCCGGCCGGGACCGTCGTGGTGGTCAACCCCACGGCCGCGCCCCGCGGCGGCCTGGTCCGCAGCGTGGTGGCCCGGCCCGGTCCGGTCCACTTCGTGGGTCCCGACGGCGCCCCCGTACCCACCCAGGAGGTGGGGACCATCCGCAGCGAGGCGCTCTCGATCACCGAGACCGGGCGCAAGGTCCAGTGGGTCCTCGACCTGATGAACGGCAGCGACTTCGCCGGCACCCGCATCGGGAGCGTCGAGCGGGCCGTGCGACCCGACGGCGTGGTCGAGCTCACGTTCCACGGCGTGCCCCCCGGTGAGCCCGCCGCCGACCTCGACGCCCTGCGCGCCGAGGTGCTCGCCGAGGCGGAACAGGGCACGACGTTCCGGTTCTTCGCCTGGACGGCACCCGTGCGCGAGATGCTGTTCCGGGTCGACCCCGTCCCCGGCTTCGGGTGGAGCAGCTACCGCGACGTGCCCGGCGAGCCGCCCCCGCCCCCGGTGCGGGCCTCGGCGCCCGCCGGCGGAGGGTCCGGCGCCGAGCTCGCCAACGAGCACCTGGTGGTGAAGGTCGCCGCCGACGGCACGTTCTCGGTCGCCGGGGACTCCGTGACCGCGTCGGGCCTCGGACGGCTGGTGGAGGGCGGCGACGGCGGCGACACCTACAACTACTCGCCGCCGGCCGCCGACCGGATCGTCGACCGGCCGACCGCCGTGCGGGTCGAGATGCTGGACGGCGGACCGGTACGCGCCCGGGTCCGGATCGAGGCCGACTACCTCTGGCCCACGCACGCCGAGGGCGACGAGCGCTCCTGCTCGGCGCGGGCCGAGAGCACCGCCGCGGTGACCGTCCGGACGGTCCTCGAGCTGCGGGCCGGGGAGCGCTTCTGTCGCGTGCGGACCGAGTGGGACAACACCTGCCGCGACCACCGCGTCCGCGTCCACCTGCCGCTCCCCGCGCCGGCGGCGTCGTCCC
>JADLDD010000003.1 GCA_020846855.1 Acidimicrobiia bacterium
CCCGACCCGTTCCCGACCCGTTCCCGACCAGGCCCCGGCCCGTCCGGCGGGGTGTCAGGAAGCGGGGTGCACGGGGATCGACGGACCCCGGCGGGGCACCTCGAGGGTCACCCCGCTACCGGCGTGGACGCCGCACTCCTCGGCGGCCGAACGCCGGTCGAACGCGAGCGACAGCAGCCCGTAGGAGTCGACGAGGACGACCAGCTCGGCCGGCCGGGCCTCGGCGTACGAGGTGACCCAGCGGGCCAGCCGCGTTTCGCCGCCGATCCGCACCTCCACCGGCCCGCCGACCTCGCCGCCGCGGGCTCCGAGCTGCGCCGGGTCGATGTTGAGCTGGCAGTTGCCGAAGCGGTCGACCCACCAGACCTCGCCGGCGATGCCGGCGTCGTCCTCGTGCGGCAACGACACCGTTCCCGGCACCAGCCCGAGCGGGTCGACCTCCTCACCGAGGCCGGAAAGGGGAACGCCGTTGGCGACGACCGCCGCGACGGGCGCCATGACGTCGCGGCCGGCGAACGTGGGGCCCGGAGCCTGGAGGTGGTACTCCTCGTTGGTCAGCGCCACGACCCGCCGCGCCCCGCCCAGCATGGCCACCGCCGGGGCGAGGAGCCCGTTGTCGGGCCCGACGAGCACCGAGCGCTCCACCTCCACCGCCACCAGCCGCCGGTCCGTCGCCACGCCCGGATCGACGACCGCGAGCACCACCCCACCGGGCAGGTACTGGACGGCGCGCACCAGCGTGAGCGCTCCACCCCTGACGTCGTGCGGGGCGACGTTGTGGGCGATGTCGATGACACGCGCGGTCGGGGCGATGCCGGCGATGACCGCCTTGCACACGCCCACGAACTCGTCGTCGAGGCCGTAGTCGCTGAGGAACGAGATGACGGGGCGCGGGCCGCCGGACGGGTCCATCGGGCCCGAAGCTACCGGCCGCGGGCCGCGCTACCCCGCCTGGTTGTAGCGGGACGAGACGTAGGCGTCGACGTCGACGTCGCGGACGCGGAACGACCGGCCGACGCGGATGGCGGGGAGGTCGCCGGCCTTGATGAGGCGGTAGACGGTCATGGTCGAGACGCGCAGCAGCTCGGCCACCTCCTGGGCGGTCAGGAACCGAGCTGACGCGTACGACTGCGACACGAGACCCCTCTCCTCCGCGGGCGTGTTCAGGGTACGCCAATGTGGGAGCTGTTGTCTATGCGCCGTGTCGCCGGGCCTTGGCGTTGATGCCCGATTTATTCCCTTCCACCGGAGACACGGCGAGCCAGCTCGGCCAGGCACTCGTACGCGGCGGGGGCCTGCGTGTCGGTGCACGGAACGAGCGTCACGGGAAGGCCGTCGTCGACGACCAGCCCGAACGCCAGCGCGTCGAGGTCGGCGAGGGCGACCGTCTCCACGTCGATCGCGACCGCGCCACCGGCGAAGCCGTGGTCGGCGACGACCAGGTCGGGGCGGGGCAGGTGGAAGAACAGCTCGCGGGCGGCCTCGACGGCGTCGTCGGCGAGGAGCGAGCGCCCGTCGGTGACGACGGCCACCCCGCCGAACCAGCGGATCCTCCGGGCCGTGGGGGTGCGACGGGCGCCGGGCGGGAACGGCGGGCTCTCGGTGTCGGCCAGCACGTCGCCGCCCGCGGCGGTGGCGAGGACGGCCACCTGCTGGTAGAGCGGGAGGAGCGACGCCGGGCGGCCGGTCGCGAAGATCAGCCGGCCGCCGCGCGACGCGACGTCGAGGACCCGGTCGACGGCCGTGACCCAGGCGGCCAGGGTCAGGTCGGGGTCGATGAGCGGCGTGAGGCCGTCCCAGCGCAGGCCCCAGTGCCGCTCGGCCAGCGCCAGGACGTCGTCGACGGACGTGGGCACGGGGGGAACCGATGCGGCCGGCAACCCGAGCTGCGCCCGGGCGTGCCCGGACACGACCCGGCGGGCCAGGCCGAGGACCTCGTCGCGGCCGTAGCGGGGGTGTCGCCCCGCGACCCGATCACGGGAGATCCGCTGCCGGGGGGTCGGGTCGGGGCGGCGGCGGGGGGCCCGGGGAGCCGGCTCGGGCGGGGCCTCCAGCCGGCGGGGGCGCCGGCTCGCCGGCCGGCGGGTCACGACCGGCCCCCCCGGACCGGCCCATCGCGGCCGGCGGTCGTCACCGCGCTCACCGGCCCAGCTCCCGGGACCGGCGGGTGGCGGCGGTGACGGCGTCGACGAGCGCGGCCCGTACCCCGGCCCGCTCGAGCACCTGGAGGCCGGCGGCGGTCGTCCCCCCGGGTGACGTGACCGCGGCCCGGAGCGCCTCGGGCGGCTCTTCGCCCGAGGCGAGCAGCTCCGCCGCTCCCCTCAGCGTCTGGACCACCAGCTCCCGGGCCGCAGGGCGCGGCAACCCGTTGAGGACCCCCGCCTCGACGAGCGCCTCGACGACGAGGAAGACGTACGCCGGCCCGGATCCCGACAGGCCGGTGACGGCGTCGAGGAGCGACTCCGGGACCCGCACCACCGTCCCGACCGCGCCGAGCAGCCGCTCGGCGGTCTCGAGGTCGGCGTCGGTGGCCGACGTACCGGCCGCGATCGCGGCCGCCCCGCACTGCACGGTGGCCGGGGCGTTGGGCATGGCCCGCACCACCGGACGGCCGGGCACGGCCTCCTCGAGGGCCTCGATCGTCACCCCCGCGGCGATCGACAGGACCAGGGCGGACGGCCCGAGACCCGTCGCGGCCTCCCGCAGCACCTCGGCGACGTCGGCCGGCTTGACGGCCACGACCACGACGTCGGCGTCGCCGGCGGCCCAGGCGGCGGTCGGCGCGACCCGCACCCCCGGGAAGCGGCCCTCAAGGTGATGGCGGCGGTCGGGGTCGGCTTCGGCGACGGCGAGACGCTCGGGATCCCAGCCCGACGCCAGCAGGCCGGCCACGAGGGCCTCACCCATCCGCCCCCCACCCAGAACGGCGACGATCCCCACCGGGGCAGGCTAACCCGGGCCCGGAGCGGTCCCGCGGAACCGTGCGTCACCGGACCACCGGACCACCGGACCACCGGACCAAGGGACCGGGGAGACCCGGCGGTGCGGGGTGACGCGACGCGGGCCCGAGGAACCATCGGCGCCCCGGACTTCCCCGACCGGAGCGCCTCCCGCTTCTCGGGCCCGCAATGGTCAGGATACGACGTCAGGCACCTGTACGCAACTGCACGTACCACTACACAACGCGAGGCTCAGGAACGAGGACCGTAGGCGACCCTCACCGCGGCCGGGAACCACGACTCGACCGCCTCGAACACCGATCCGAGCATCCGGTCCAGCTCGGCGGTGTCGAGGTGCTGGAGCAGGATCCGGCCCATCAGGTACGCGTCGCCGTCGGGGCCGACGGAGAAGTGGACGCCGTGGAGCCCGTGGTTGCGGCGCATGAGCATCTCGACGACCTCGGACCGCCGCGTGCCGTCCTCGGGCAGCGGCAGGAAGTAGAGCTCGAAGCGGAGGCTGCGCTGGCGGAGATCGACGTAGACGGTCGCGGCGTCGCGCCCCTCGCACCCGAACCGGACGTACCAGCGGTCGAGCTCCGGGTCGAACTCGACGTGCTGGACGGCGCTCTCGGCGCGGACGTCGCCCTGGAGGTGCGCGTCGACGAGGTCCCGGGCGGCGTCGCGGTCGGGCAACGCCGTGCCCGTCACCTCACCGCGGCACCGGTCGGGCTCACGAGCACTGGACCGGAGCCCGGCTCGAGAGGTCGCCGTAGAGGCGTCGGAGGCGGGCCGCGGCCAGGCTCCAGGAGTAGCGGCGCGACCGCATCTCGGCCGCGGCACCCATCGCCCTCGCGTGCTCGGGGTCCGAGAGGACGTCGCGCAGGGCCGAGGCCCACGCCGCGGGGTCGCGCTCGGCGACGATGAAGCCGGTGGTGCCGTGGTCGACCAGGGAGCGGAGCCCGGCGGCGCCCGAGGCGACCACCGGCGTCCCCGACGCCGCGGCCTCCAGGGCCACCAGGCCGAACGACTCGCTGTGCGACGGGACCAGCACCACGTCGGCGGCCCAGTAGAAGAGCGGCAGGCGGTGGTGGGGCTGCGCGGCCACGAAGCGCACCCGCCCGGCCAGCCCCGGCGAGCGGGACAGGCGTTCCAGGCGGGCCAGCTCGGCGGCGCCGTCGGCGCCGCTCGCCCCGCCCACCACCACCAGCGTGAGCGACGGATCGTCGAGAGCGGCCACGGCTTCGAGCGCCAGGTCGGCGCCCTTGAGCGCCTGTATCCGTCCGACGAACAGCGCCACGCGGCGCCCGGACAGCCCCAGCGACGCCCGGGCGGCGGCCCGGGTGGCCGGCGTGGCGCAGTGGAACCGGCCGTGGTCGACCCCCGGGGGCAGGACCTCGACGCGCTCGGGGACCGCGCCGTACAGCTCGCTGAGCTGATCGCGTTCCGTGGGGGTCGACGCGAGGACGAGGTCGGAGCAGCCGACGACCTGCTCCTCGGCCGCGGCGCGCCGGGGCAGGTCGCCGGGCACGCCGTCGGCCGCCTTGACCCGGCTCAGAGTGTGGAAGGTCACGGCCAGGGGGAGGTCCAGCTCGTGCTTGATCTTGTGCCCCACGGCCGCGGCCACCCAGTAGTTGGCGTGCACGGCGTCGTAGCCCCGACCGCCGTCGCGGACGTGGCGGACGGCCGCGCCCACCAGGTCGTCGACGAGGTCGGCCAGGTCCTCCCTCGAAAGAGGCCCTCGCGGACCGACGGCCAGCTCGACCATCCTCACGCCCGGTTCGAGTTGCACGACCTCCGGTGCCCCGGGGGCCTCGCGGCGGGTGAGGACGTCGCAGGCGACGCCGGAGTGCGCCAGCGCACCGGCGACGGACCGGACGTACACGTTCATCCCGCCGCCGTCGCCGGTTCCGGGTTGCGCGAGCGGCGACGTGTGCAGGCTGAGGAGCAGGACGCGGCGCAGGGACATGCGTCGAGGCAGCCTAGCGATCGCCCGCCGCGGCGCCGCCGGCCGCGACCTCCTCGCGCATGCGGAGGTAGGCGTCGGTGAGCGCGCGCTTCTGCTCGTCGCGGAGCATGGGATCGCGCTCGATGGCGTCGGCGACGCCGGCGACCCGCTCGTCGTCGAGGATCCCGGCCCTCACGTAGAGGGTCTCCGACGAGATCCGCAGCGCCCGGGCGATGGCCTGGAGGATCTCGGCGCTCGGCTTCCGCAGGCCCCGCTCGATCTGGCTCAGGTACGGGTTGGAGACGCCGGCCAGCTCGCTCAGCTTGCGCAACGAGAGCTGGTCGCGTCGGCGCTGGTCACGGATGAACCCGCCCAGGTCGCGAAGGCGGGCCTCGATCCCCTCGGCCGCCATCAGGGGCCGGGCGGTCCCGGCGACGGAGAGGTCGCGAGCCGCGCCGCGATCTCGCCGTCGACCGCGTCGATGACGCGGTGGAGGCGCCGGCGGCGGTCGGACACGTCGTCCTCGAGCTCGCGCAGCTTGGCGATCCGGGCCGCGATCTCCTCGACCGCGAGCACGGGCAGGTTCACGAGGCTGTCGTCGGCGACGTATCCCTCGAGCCCGCGGCGCAACCCGAGCTCCGACGACGGGGCCAGGCGCCCGACCACGCGGGTGTCGGCGGGAGCCGAACGCGGCCCGTCGCCGCCGAGGATCCCGGGCAGGTCGGCGATGAGCTGCTCGATGGAGCCGCCGGACTCCCGCCGGTCGAGCTCGGCACGCAGGATCTCGATCCGGGCCTGCGCCAGCCGGCGGATGAAGGACAGGTCGGTCTCGACGTCGGAGCAGTCGCTCCGCATGGCGCGCAGCTCGGTGTCGGTGCGCTGCTCGAGGCCGTCGGCGTAGCCGTCGGAGAGGATGCGGTCGATCCGGCGCTCGGGATGATCCATGGGAACACCAGGCTACCCCGGTGACGCAGGCGGTCGACCGACTCGGTACGGTGGCCCCGGGGTAACGCACCGTAGAAGGAAGGACATCCGTACATGGCCGAATACACGCTCCCCGAACTGCCCTACGACTACGCGGCGCTCGAGCCGCACCTCTCGGGCCAGATCCTCGAGCTCCATCACGACAAGCACCACGCGGCGTACGTCGCCGGCGCCAACACCACCCAGGAGAAGCTCGCCGAGGCCCGGGCGAACGACGCCTTCGGGACCGTCAACCAGCTCCAGAAGAACCTCGCGTTCCACGTCTCCGGACACGTCCTGCACTCCCTGTTCTGGCAGAACATGGCCCCCGACGCCGGCGGCAAGCCCGAGGGCGACCTCGCCGCCGCCATCGACGACGCCTTCGGCGGCTTCGACGCCATGAAGTCGCAGCTCAACCAGGCCGCGCTGGGCATCCAGGGATCGGGCTGGGGAGCGTTGAGCTGGGACCCCACCGGCGGGTCGCTGGTGGTCGAGCAGATCTACGACCACCAGGGCAACAGCGTGCAGGCCGGGACGCCGCTGCTCGTCCTCGACATGTGGGAGCACGCGTTCTACCTGCAGTACAAGAACGTCAAGGGCGACTGGGTGAAGGCGTTCTGGAACGTCGTCAACTGGCCCGACGTGGCGGCGCGCCTGGCCGCCGCTCGCTGAGCGGGGGCGTCCCCGGGGCGCCGGCCGGAAGCGACGGAGGGGCGGGGCGCCGCGGCGCCCCGCCCCTCCCGCGCTCTCAGCCTCCGCTCACCGGCGGAAGGACCGCGACTTCGTCGCCCTCCCGCAGCGGCGTGGCTGCCCCCTGCTCCGGCTCCTCCCCGCCGATCCAGACCCTCGACCCGTCGAGGACCGCCGAGAAGGTGGCCCCGTAGCGCTCCCGCGCCGCGTCGAGCAGCGCGCCGAGGGTCGCGGCGTTGCACGTGTCGTCGCGGCAACCCGCCGCCTCGCGCGCCGAGGCGAACAGGAGGAGGCGAACCGGCGGTGCGGCGTCCACCGACACCCGATCGGCCCGTCAGGCCGAGATCTCGGCCCGGCCGTCCTTGATGACCACGTCGCCGTCGGAGTTGGTGGTCTCGAAGCCGTAGACCTGGTTGCCGCCCTCCTCGCCGAGCGACCACACGCGGGTCG
This sequence comes from Acidimicrobiia bacterium, assembly GCA_020846855.1. GTDB lineage: Bacteria > Actinomycetota > Acidimicrobiia > IMCC26256 > JADLDD01 > JADLDD01. The sequence goes on from JADLDD010000003.1 coordinate 6,988, forward strand.
TGATCGTCTGGCCCGGCAGGACGGGGCGGGAGAACCTCACCACGAGCCGGCGCAGGCGCGAGGAGTCGCCGCCCGCGAGCTGCTCCACCACCCCCCAGCCGAGGAACGCCATCGTGCACATGCCGTGGATGATGATCCCGGGCAGGCCCACCGACTTCGCGACCTCCTCGTCGAGGTGGATGGGCATCCGGTCCCCCGAGGCGTCTGCGTAGCGGTAGGTCTGGTCGGAGTCGAGGGTCTGGACGACGGTGGCGACCGGCTCCCCGGACTTCACCTCGCCGGGGAGCTTGTGGGCGGGCGCCTCCTCGCCGGCGCTGTCGCCGTCGGAGACGCCCCGGAAGAACGAGGTCATGTACTGCTCGACCACGAGGTCGCCGGTCTGGTCGCGGGTGTCGACCTTCACCACCACCGACGTGCCGTTGGGCTTCACGTGCACACCGATGGGCGCCGCCTTGGAGCGCAGGACCGTCCCCGGCGTGATCGGCTTGTGGAAGTACATGTCCTGCTCGCCGTGCACCACCAGCAGGAGGACCTCGGGCGGGGTGACGCCGGCCATCGCCCCCGCCATGGTGTCCCAGATCGGGACGATGGCGAAGACGGGCGGGGCCACGGTCCCGTCGCGGTGGGCGGCGATCGGGTCGTTCGTGGCCGCCGCGTAGGCCTTGGAGCGCTCCGCCTCCACCTTGAACTCGGGTCCGTCGGACCACTGCCCCACCTTGTCGACCGCGAACGCCACGGGAACCTCCTCCGGCACGCCGTGTGGGGCGCGCCTGCAACGGGTCGGGAGCCCGGGCGGACACCCGGGCCGTTCTTGGTGGGCCGATTGTCGCGTGCCGGCAGCCGCGGCGTCGCCCCGTGCCCCCGAGGGGCCGGGCCGTCGGCTACTGCCGAACGGCTCCGGGTGCGGGCGGGTCGATGTTGGTGCGGGCGGTGGGGACGGCCTCGAGCCGCTCGGCGCTGATCGGCTCCCCGGTCCGCTCGTCGACACCGTAGGTGCCCTTCTCGATCCGGTCGAGAGCCGCCTCCACCTCGGCCAGCTCGGCCTCGAGGCCCGCGAGGATCGAGAAGTCCTTCTCGCGCTCGAAGGTCTCCGAACCGGTGTCGGCGGGGTGCTGGTCGTAGCCGGACAGCTCGGCGGTGGAGTCGCGCGACGCGCCCTCCCCCATGTCGGTGCGCACCCCATCGATCAGCTCGCTCACGCGCCGGGCCTCGCCCTCGAGGCGCCGGCGGGCGGCGTCGCGGACCTCGTCGTCCATGGCCGCAGGCTACCCCCGGTAGGCTCGGCGCGTGTCTACGGCGTCGACCGCTCGAGGCCCGCGGGACGTCCCCGCCACCGATGAGGCCGACCGACGGCTGCGGTCCGTGGGCCGGCGCCTCACCCCCAACCGGCGGGCGCTGGTGGAGCTGCTGGGGCGCTCGGTCCGGCCGCTCGCCATCCCCGAGATCCTGGTCCGCCGGCCCGGACTGGCCCAGAGCTCGGTGTACCGCAACCTCGTGGCGCTCGAAGAGGCCGGGGTGGTCCACCGGGTGGTGACGGGTGAGGGGTCGGCCCGGTACGAGCTGGCCGACGATCTCGCCGGGCACCACCACCACCTGGTCTGCCGGGCGTGCGGAGCGGTCGAGGACGTGCCGGCGACCCGCGCGGTCGAGGCGTCTCTCGAGGCGATGGAGCGCGACCTCGCCCGGCGGCGGGGCTTCCGCTCCGAGAACCACCGCATCGACCTGGTCGGCGTCTGCCACGACTGCGCCTGACGGCCGCCCCCGCTCCCGGCGCTTCGCGCCCCCCGACGCCGCGTCCGGCCCGCGGGGCGATCCGCCCGGCCGGGGGACCCGGTGCCACGATTGGCCCATGGTCCGGGTGCACCGCGGCGTCGTCGCCGCCCTGATCGCCTTGGGCACGGTGGCGGTAGGGGCGACCCCGGCGTACGCGCACGGGGCGGGCGGGGCGCAGCCGACCAACTACAAGACGACGATCAGCCGGATCTCGCCGAAGGTCGAGGGCCTGCGGGTGCGCCCCGTCGACTTCGGCGCCCGGCTGGAGCTCACCTACACGGGCCCGGGGACGGTGACCGTCGAGGGGTACGACGGCGAGCCGTTCCTGAGGGTCGGCCGCGGCGGCGTGTTCCGCAACGAGCGTTCACCGGCCACGTTCCTCAACCGGTCGTCGGTGCCGGCCGTGGCGCCGCCGGCCCGCTTCGACCCCGAGGCCCCACCCGAGTGGCGGCGCGTCTCCACCGGGCGGACGGTCCGCTGGCACGACCACCGCGCCCACTGGATGGCGAGCGAGCCGCCCGACGCCGTGAAGGCCGACCCGTGGTACTGCCAGGTGGTGATCGACGGATGGGAGGTCCCCCTGCTGCACGGGGACCGGCGGGTGACGGTGACCGGCGACGTGACGTGGTTCCCACCCCCGCGGCCGTGGCGCTGGGCGGCCGTGGTCGCGGCCGCGACCGTCGCGGCCGTCGGCGCCGGGTTGACCCGGCGGTGGCCGGCGGTCCTGCTCGTCGCGCTGGCCGTGCTGTCGGTCACCGAGACCCTGCACCTGGTCGGGGCGCTCCGGTTCGGCGTGGAACCCGTCACGACCCGGTTCGCCTCGGGCGTCTACTCGTTCGGCGCGATCGTGGCGTCGGCGGTGGCGGCGATCGGCCTCGCGAGGCGGCCGGCGCGCGACGTCACGCCGCTGGCGTTCGTGGCCGGTCTGGCCATGTTCCTCGCCGGCGGGGTCGGCGACCTCGCCACCCTGGGGAAGGCCCTCGTCCCCAGCACGCTCCCCGCCACCGCGAACCGGGTCTTCGTGGCCATGGCTCTGGGCCTCGGGATGGGAGTGGTGATCACGGCCGCCCGTCACCTGCGCCCCGATCCCCGACCGGCCGGGCCGCCGGGACCCGACCGGCGCTAGCGTCACGACCCGTGCCGACGGTCTTCACCCGCATCATCGACGGCGACCTGCCGGGCCGCTTCGTGTGGAGCGACGACATCTCGGTGGCGTTCCTCTCCATCAACCCCATCCGGCCCGGGCACGCCTTGGTCGTGCCCCGGGTCGAGGTCGACCGGTGGACCGACCTCGACCCCGCCACGGCATCCCACCTCATGGTCGTCGCCCAGCAGGTGGCCCGGGCGCAGCAGGAGGCCTTCCGCCCCGTCAGGGTGGGGATGATCATCGCCGGCCTCGAGGTGCCGCACGTCCACCTGCACCTGATCCCCATCGACAGCGAGGCCGACCTCGACTTCCGGCTCGCCGAACGCTCACCCGACCCCGCCGCCCTCGACGCCGCGGCGGCGGCGATCCGCGACGCGTTGCGAGGGATGGGCGCGACCGGGGTGGCCGACTCGCCATCCTGAGCGATCCCGGCCCTGCGCCACCGGTTCATACCTACGGCCGGCAATCGAGCGCGCGACGCAGGCGACGGAGGTTGTCGAGCATCACCGACACGTAGTCGGCGCCGGCCCGGACCTGCTCCCCGGTGAGCGCCTCGAGCGGGTCGAGCACCTCGACCCGGACCCCTCCGGCCTCCCGGGCGATCGTCTCGGCGACGCGCGACGACACCGACCTCCCGGTGAACACGGTCGTGATCCCCTCCCGCCGGACCAGGTCGGCGAGCTCGCCGAGGGTCTTCGGGTCCGGCTCCTGGTCGGGTACGAGCCCCACCACCGACCTCTGCTCCAGTCCGTAGCGGTGGGCCAGGTAGCCGAAGGCGTCGTGCGAGGTGACGATCGTCCGCCTCTCGCAGCGGGCCAGCCCGGACCGGAACCGGGCGTCGAGGGCGGCGAGGCGGCGGACGTAGGCGGCGGATCCCGACCGGTACCGGGCGGCGTACCCGGGATCGACCCGCGCCAGCCGCTCGCCGACGGCGCGGACGACGTCCTGCATCAGCACCGGGTCGAGCCACACGTGCGGGTCTCCGGCCCGCAGGCGCCCCGATCCGTGGGCCTCCGAAGCGCCCCGCCCGGCCCGAGCGTCGAGCGCATCGAGCACCACCAGCGTCGGACCCCGGCGACGGCGGGCCGCGGCGTCGACCGCGGGCTGGAACCCCCCGCCCAGCACGACGACGAGGGTGGCGTCCTCGATCCGGTCGACGTCGCGGGGCGTCAGCTCGAGGTCGTGGGGCTCTCCGCCCACGGGTGTGAGATCCCTCACCGCGACCCGGCCGCCCCCGACCTGCCTCACCGCCTCGGCGAGGGGATAGAACGCGGCGACCACCGCGAGGCGCCCGGCCGGCGGGGCGTCGGAAGGGGGCCGGCATGCGGCCGCCACCGACCCCCCCGCCGCGACCAGCACCACGAGCGCGACCAACCGGGCGGCGCCGGTGGCGGCGGGGGGGGCGGCACGGGGGGTGGCTGTGACAGCAACGGTGGCGGGAGCACGCACGGGGGTCCTCACGGGGGCGGCCGGTATCCGCCGGGGATCCCCGACGGGCACCGCTAGAGTGAGAACGATTCTCACTGCGAAGGGGCGGCCGTGCAAGCTGCCCCCACCGGAGGTCGCGCCATCGACCAGGTCCTGACCGCCGACGCCGTCTCGTTCGCCTACGGCGCCCACCCCGTCCTCGACCGCGTGACGCTGGGGGTCGGGAGCGGCGAGTTCGTCGCGCTGGTCGGACCCAACGGCTCCGGCAAGTCGACGCTGCTCCGGATCATGCTCGGACTCCTGCGGCCGGCCTCGGGATCGGTGCGGATCTTCGGGGAATCGCCCCGCCACCTGGAGGAGCGCTGGCGCGTCGGCTACGTACCCCAGCGATCGAGCGCGGCCGGCGACGTGCCCGTGACCGTCGAAGAGGTCGTGGCCACCGGCCGCCTGGCCCGACGCGGCTGGTGGAGGCGACCGGGACCCGCCGACCGCGCCGCCGTCGACCACGCCCTGAGCGCCGTGGCGCTGTCGGACCTGCGCCACCACCCGGTCCGCGCGCTGTCGGGGGGTCAGGAGCAGCGGGTGCTCATCGCCCGGGCCCTCGCCGGCGACCCGGAGCTCCTGGTGCTCGACGAGCCCGTCGCCGGAGTCGACGCCGAGTCGCAACGGCTGTTCCGCGATTCGCTGGTGCACCTCGTGCGCGAGCACCGGGCCGCCGTGCTCCTGGTCTCGCACGAGCTCGGTGCGGTGGCCGACGACCTCGACCGGATCGTGGTCCTGCGGCACCGGGTGGTGTTCGACGGCCCGCCCTCCGAGCTGGCCCGGCGCGGCGTGAGCCTCGGTGTCCACGCCGAGGACCTGCCCCTGTGGCTCGAGGGCCTGCGATGACCGGCGGCGCGGCGCGAAAGCGGGCCTGATGGGGCTTCCGCTCCCCTGGCCGTTCGACCGCGACTACATGCAGCTCGCCCTGGCTGCGGGGCTGGTGGTGGGAGCGTGCGGGCCGCTCATCGGCGCGTTCCTCGTGCAGCGGCGCCTGGCCCTGATGGGCGACGGCCTCGGCCACCTGGCGTTCGCCGGCATCGCGGCCGGGCTGCTGCTGGCCGTGTGGCCGGTGTGGACGGCGATGATCGCCGCGGTCGGCGGAGCGATCGCGATCGAGTGGCTGCGAAGCCGGGGCCGGGCGTCGGGCGACCTGGCCCTCGCCCTCTTCTTCTACGGAGGGCTGGCCGGGGGGGCGGTGCTGTCGAGCCGGGCCACCGGAGCCGACGCCAACGTCGTCCCGTGGCTGTTCGGATCGATCCTCACCGTCGAGCCTGGCGACGTGTGGACGGTCGTGGCGCTCGGCGGGTTCGTGGTGGCGTCGGTGGCCCTCGCCGGCCGGGCGCTGCTGGCGGTGGTCCTCGACGAGGAGGCGGCGCGCGTCGCGGGCCTGCCCGTCGATGTGCTCAACGCCCTCCTGGCCGTCCTCGCGTCGGTCACGATCGTCGCCGCGATGCGCGTCGTCGGGGTCCTGCTGGTCGCGGCGCTCATGGTCCTGCCGGTGGCATCGGCCCGGCTCCTCGCCCGCTCGTTCCGGACCACGCTGCTCGCGGCGTCGGCGATCGGGGCCGGATCGGTGGTGGCCGGGTTGTGGCTGGCGAGGCGCTTCGCGCTCGCGCCCGGCGGGACGATCGTGCTCGTCGCGGCCGCGGTGTTCGCCGTCGTCGCCTCCGCCCGCACCGGCTCCGGCGCGCACAGCCCGGCACCGCCGGGAACCACCGGCCGCTGACCCGCCCGGCCCGGGATCAGGATGACGGACGCCGGCGCGCGGGTCGGGCCGCGGCCTTCTGCCCCTCGGGTTGGGCACCGTCGGCGGCGGGCTCGGCGCGGAGATCGATCTCGCGCTCGGCCCGCCGCGCCTGGAAGACCTCCTCGCGGTGTACGTCGATGCTGCGCGGCGCGTCGATGCCCAGCCGAACCTGGTCGCCGCGGACCTCGAGCACCGTCACGACGACGTCGCCGCCGATCACGATGCTCTGGTTCACCCGCCGGGTCAGGACCAGCACGGCCGCTCCCCTCCTAGAAGACGGGCGGACTCTACGGTCGCCGACGCCCGCCATCGCGGATGGCGCGCTCTCCGTGATCCGCGCCGAGCGGGATCAGCCGATGATGCGCCGCGCGAAGGCACGGCCCAGGGCGTCGTCGCGGTTGCGGGCGCCGAGCTTCGCGTAGATGTGCGAGAGGTGCGTCTTGACCGTGGGCAGCGAGACGTGGAGCTCGGACGCGATCTCGCGGTTGGACCGACCCTCGGCGAGCAGCGCGAGCACGTCGCGCTCACGCGCCGTCAGCAGCTCGTGCGAGGGGACGGCGTCCGGATCCGGGCCGTCGCCGGTCGGGAGCCCGTCGCCCTGGGCCTCGATGCGCGCCAGGAGGCCGGCCTCCACCGCGCGGCCGCCCGCCAGGACCCGCTCGACGGTCACCAGCACATCCTTGGGCGGTGCGGTCCGGGACGCCAACCCCTCGACGTCGCAGCGGAGCAGCTCCCCGATCTCCTCGAGCTGGGCCTCCGGGACGAGGACGACGGTTCGCGGGCGCCCCGGCACCTCCGACAGGCGCCGCACCAGCTCGACGCGCGGCATGTCGACGGGAGACCCGACGACCACCAGGTCGCACGCCGCGCCACGGACCGTGCTCAGCGCGTCGGCGCCGCGGGCCCGCCCCTCGACCACGTCGAGGCCCGCCTCGGCCACCAGGCTCTCGAGGCCGCGGCGCGTCAGCGGCTCGGCGTCGACCACCAGCACGGCGGGAACGCGCCGATCACGTCCCGGCCGGGGACGCGGCGACATCGGCGAGCGGGCTTGCCACGGCCCGTCGCGAGGCGAGGGTTCGATGACGCGAGTGTGCCAGACGGACCGCCGGTGGACGTGGCCCCCACCCACGCCCGCCGGCCCGGCCGTGTGGGTCGCCCGAGACTCGAACTCGGAACCTGCGGGTTAAAAGCCCGATGCTCTGCCAGTTGAGCTAGCGACCCGGGACGGGAGCGACGCGCCGCCGGTGGCCCGCGCCGCGGCCCGGCGGGCCCGGTGCCGGTGCCCGTTTGGAGAGCGAGGTTACGCCCACCGGCACGACCGGTCGCCGAGAACGCGGTTCGACCCCGGCGCGGGGGTCGGGTGGCGCCACCACCTCGGCAATGCCCACGCCAGCCGGTACGGCGCCGTTACCATCGCCACACCCCCCGTTCGTGGCCGCCGGATCGGTGTGACCATGACCCTCCCCGCACGGATCCCCGCTGCACCGTCACCCCCTGCGCCGTCCGTCGCGGCCCGATCCGTGGTGACGCGGTACGCCGCGAAGGTCGTCGTCGCAGTTCTGGCGGCCGCCGGCTGCGGCACGGGTGCCGCGTCCTCCACCCCCGCGGTGACCACCGCCGCGCCCACCGCCGCGCCGGCGACGACCCGGGTCCCACCGCCGACGGCCACGACCCCACCGCCGACGACGGCCCCGCGGTACCTCGGGTGGGTGGACCCGACGTCGTCGGGGCGGCCCTGGGGTACCGAGGTCGACGGCCTGCTCACCTTCCGGGGGAACCCGACCCGGTCGTATCACGGGCGGGGCCCGGTGCCGAAGAACCCGGTGGTGCTCTGGCGGTACCCCCGGACCGGGGCGATGTGCGGCCGGTCGTCGGCCGCCCACCGGACCACCCTGTGGTGCGGCACCGGGTGGACGGGTCAACCGGCGGTGTGGGAGCAGGACGGCCGGACGTGGATCGCGGTCGGTGCCTACGACAAGCACCTCCACTTCATCGACGCCGCGACCGGAGGCGCCCTGCGGCCCCCGTTCCCGATGGGTGACATCGTCAAGGGCTCCGTGACCCGGGACCCCGACGGGTTCCCGCTCCTCTACTCGGGGAGCCGGGCCGACTTCCACATCGTCGGACTCGACCGCCCGGCCGTGGCCGACCTGTGGAGCATGGACGCCCGCAACGTCTCGCCGACCAAGTGGAACGACGACTGGGACGGCTCCCCCCTTGTGATCGACGACCACCTCTTCGAGGGCGGCGAGAACGGGCAGTGGTACGTGGTGAAGCTCAACCGCGGCCGCGGCGCCGACGGTCGGGCCACGGTCGCTCCGGAGATCGTGTTCCACGCGCCGGGCTGGGACGACCAGCTCCTACGGGACCTGGCCGGCTCGGGCGCCCGCGCGAGCGACGTGTCGATCGAGAGCTCGCTTGCGATCTCCGGCAACACCGTGTACTTCGCCAACTCGGGTGGGCTGGTGCAGGGTTGGGACATCACGAAGCTGAAGACCGACCCGTCGAGCGTGCGGCGGGTGTTCCGGTTCTGGACCGGCGACGACACCGACGCGTCGGTCGTGGTCGACGAGGAGGGCTACCTCTACGTCGCCTCGGAACGGGAGCGGACCTCGAGCTTCGGCCGTGACGACGAGGTCGGCCAGCTCATGAAGCTCGATCCCCGGCGCCCCGCCGACCCGCTCGTGTGGAAGGTGAACGATCCACCCTCCGGCGCACCGCTGGAAGCTTGCGACGAGCGGTCCTGCCACGGGATCTGGGCGACCCCGGCCCTCGGCGACGGCGTGGTGTACGCCGCCACGAACCAGGGCCGCCTTCTCGCGGTCGATCGGCACGACGGGAAGCTCCTCTGGGAGAAGACCCTGCCCGAACCGACCTGGTCCAGCCCGGTCGTGGTCGACGACGTGCTGATACAGGGCGACTGCCACGGCGGGCTGCACGCCTACGACGTGTCCGACCCCCGCCGCGACCCGCCGGAGCTGTGGACGGTGCGGCTCGACGGCTGCATCGAGTCGACGCCGGCCGTCTTCGAGGGGCGGATCTACATCGGCACCCGCGGCGGTGCCGTCTACGCCATCGGCGACGCGCCGGCGTAGACGGATCGGGATCGCACGCGCCGGCGCGCGCCCGGCGCCACCCGCCCGCGGGGCCCGGTACCGTGGGCGGATGGCCGTCGTACCCGCCGCCCGCTCCGTCGTCGCGCACAACGCCGACACCGCGTCCGAGAACCGGATCCACGACGACTCCGTCGCGCGCCGCTACGGGTTCGGCGGCGGCCTGGTCCCCGGGGTCACGCTCTGGGCCTACATGGCCCACGTCCCCGCCGCCCTCTGGGGACCGGCCTGGCTGGAGCGCGGGACCATGTCGGCCCGATTCGTGAAGCCCGTCTACGACGGCGACCGGGTGGAGATCACCGCGGTGCCGGCCGAGGCCGGCGACGGAAGCGGAGCGGGCGACGGCCCGGCCGTGGTGTTGGCCCTGGTCGGCCCCGACGGCGAGGCTCGCGCCACCGGGGAGGCGTCGCTACCCGGGGCGCCGCGCCCGGCACCCCCGCCGGGCGAACACCACGACCGGCCGCTTCCCGGCGAGCGACCCGCGGCCGACGAGCGGTCGCTGGCCCCCGGCACCGTGCTCGGCACCGTCGCCGGCAGCTACCACGCCGGCGCCGCCCCCGCCTTCCTCGACGAGATCCACGAGGACCTCGACGCCTTCGCCGGCGGCGCGCTGGCCCACCCGGGTTGGCTGATCCGCTTCGCCAACGCCGCGGTGGCGGCCAACGTGGCCCTCGGCCCGTGGATCCACGTCGAGAGCGCGGCCACCCACCTCGGTTCGGTCACCGACGGCACGGAGCTCAGGTTCCGCTCGCGCGTGGCCGACGAGTACGAACGCCACGGCCACCGGTACGCCGTCGTCGACGGCCTCCTCGTCGACGTGACCGAACCCGGGGAGCGCCCCGTCATGCACGTCCGCCACCGGGTGATCTACCAGCTCCGCGGCTGAGCCACACTGTCACGCCACGACCACGGCGATCCGGAGGCGAACACCGTGAGCGAGCCCGGCTACCGCCAGATCAGGTACGCCCGTCCACCGGGCGCGTGCGAGATCCTGCTCGTGCGCCACGGGGAGTCGGAGGAGGCCCGGCCCGACCACCCGTTCCCCCTCGTCGACGGCCAGGGCGACCCCGCCCTCCACCCGACCGGCGAGGCTCAGGCCCGCCGGGTGGCGGAGCGCCTGGCCGGGGAATCGATCGACGCGGTCTACGTGTCGAGCCTCCGGCGCACGCGGCTGACCGCGGCGCCCCTGCTGGCGAAGCTCGGGATCGAGCCCGTGGTCGAGCCCGACCTGCGCGAGGTCCACCTCGGCGAGTGGGAAGGCGGCGCCTACCGGCGCCACCTCTCCGAGGGCCACCCCCTGGTCCGGCAGGTGCTCACCGAGGAGCGCTGGGACGTCATCCCCGGCGCCGAGCCCGCCGAGGCCTTCGCGGCCCGGGTGCGCGGCGCCATCGGCCGCATCGCCGCCGGTCACCCCGACCGCACCGTCGTGGCGTTCACGCACGGCGGCGTGATCGGCCAGGTCCTGGCCCTCGCCGCCGGCGCGCGCCCCTTCACGTTCGTGGGCGCCGACAACGGATCCATCTCCCAGGTGGTGGTGATGGGAGACCGTTGGGGCGTCCGCCGGTACAACGACACCGCGCACCTCCACGCCGGCTTCACGATCCTCCCCGAGCCCCCCACCTGAGCACCGCCGGTGAGCCGGATCCGGCCGCCGCGGAGCGGCCCTCCGGCCCGACGCCCGCCCGAGGGCGCCTGCTACCATCTCCTCCTTCCGGTGGAACCGAAGCCCCCATCGTCTAGCGGCCCAGGACGCCGCCCTTTCAAGGCGGTAACGGGGATTCGAATTCCCCTGGGGGCACCCTGGTCCTGTGGTGCAGCTAGGAGTGCACGCCGCCCTGTCAAGGCGGAGGTCGCGGGTTCAAATCCCGTCAGGACCGCGCGGTGGGCCCCGGTGGCCCGCCGTTCCCGGCCGGGTAGCTCAGTCGGCAGAGCACACGCCTGAAAAGCGTGGGGTCACCGGATCGACGCCGGTCCCGGCCACCACCGGACACCGGAACCCCGGCCGCTCCCGGCCGGGGTTCCGCCGTTCCACCCCGGGCGGCCCGTCCCGCCATCCGCCCCGGGCCTCGCGTGCGGATCACTCGTGGTGCAGGACCCTGGCGATCTCGGGGTCGGCCACCAGCACGTCGGACTCGATGACCACCCGATCGATGCGTGCCGTGCACTCGAACGGCGTCTCGTAGTCGTCGCTGACGGGGAACCCCCGGTCACGGCCGATCAGCAGGCCGGCCCCGCCGATCTGCCAGCGGAAGGGGAGGTCGCGCGGAACGCCGCCGGAGGCCACCAGCACCCCGTCGACGGCGAGGCCCACCTCCCCTCCGCCCCCGTCGCGCCGCTCGTACTCGACGGTGAGCCGCCGGCTCCCGGGCGCCAGGCCGTCGGGGCCCGCCACCCGGACCAGGTCGCCGAAGAGGTTGAGCGCCAAGACCGGCCGGCCGGCGAGGAGGTACACGGCCCAACCGTTGCTCCAGTCGCCGAGCGCCGCGATCACCCCCTCGCCCCCGCCTCCGGGCACCTCTAGCTCGGCCGCGAGGCGGAACCCGGCCCCCATGGGGGGCAGGGCGTCCTCGGCCACCGCTCCGCCACCGGGCCGGAGGACGGCCCGCGCCCGGGGCCCGTAGGGTGCGGGCTCCAGGGCCAGGGCCCGGCCGAGGAAGCTGTCGTCGAGGGGCAGGACCTGGTTGCGCCCGGCTTCCGTCCACCAGCGAGCAACGAGCTCGTCGACGCGCTCCGGGTGCTCGGCGGCGAGGTCGTGCGCCTCCGAGAAGTCGTGCTCCAGGTCGAAGAGCGACCACCGGTCGGTGGCGAAGTCGTGGCTGCCCGGGACGAGCTCGCGTTCCACGGCGAGCTGCGAGCCCACGTGGTCGGTGGTCGCCTTCCAACCGTCGTGGTAGAGGGCCCGCGACCCGAGCAGCTCGAAGTACTGCGTCCGCCGGGGTGAGGGCGCACCGGCGTCGCGGAGGGCGTGGAGGGCCGACGCGCCGTCGATCGGCTGCTGGGGCACGCCGTCGACCGTCGCCGGAGCGTCGACGCCACAGGCCTCGAGCACGGTCGGCCTCACGTCGACGGCGTGCAGGAACTGCTCCCTCACCTCGCCGCGCGCCTCGATGCCGCGGGGCCAACGCACGATCAGCGGCGTGCGGACACCGCCGAGCCAGGTGTACCGCTTCCAGAGGCGCAGAGGGGTGTTGCCCGCCCACGCCCACCCCCATGGGTAGTGGTTGTAGGCACGGTGGCCGCCGATCTCGTCGATGCGAGCCACGGTCTCGTCGACGTCGTCGTAGACGTCGTGCGTGAAGCGGTGCTCGTTGAACGACCCGTCGGGACCGCCCTCGGCGCTGGTCCCGTTGTCGGAGAGCAGCACCACGACCGTGTTGTCGTCGAGGCCCGTCCGCTCGAGGAACGAGAAGAGCCGCCCGAGCTGCGCGTCGGTGTGGGTGAGGAACCCGGCGAACACCTCCATCATGCGGGCGAACAGGCGCCGGCGGTCGGCATCGAGCGCGCTCCACTCCGGCACCCACGGCGGGCGTGGGGTCAGGACGGTCCCCGGGGGAACGACCCCGGCGGCGACCTGGCGGGCGAAGGTCCGCTCGCGCCACGCCTCCCAGCCGTCGTCGAACGCGCCGGCGTAGCGGGCGCTCCACTCCGGGGCCACCTGGTGCGGCGCGTGGACGGCCCCCGTCGCGAGGTAGAGGAAGAAGGGCTTGTCGGGGGTGGCCTGCTGCTGGTCCTGGACGAGGCGCATCGAGCGGTCGACCAGGTCCTCGGTCAGGTGGTAGCCGTCGGCCGGGCGCCGGGGCGGCTCCACGAAGCCGTTGTCGAGCACCAGGTCGGGGGCCCACTGGTTGGTGTCGCCGGCGAGGAACCCGTAGAAGCGCTCGAAGCCGAGGCCGAGGGGCCAGCGGGTGAACGGCCCCGAGGCCGAGATCTCCCAGCGGGGCGCGAGGTGCCACTTGCCTACCGCGAAGGTGCTGTAGCCGGAGTCGCGGAGGATCCTCGGGAGCGTGGCCGCGGTCGGCGGGATCCGACCGTCGTAGCCGGGGAAGCCGATCGGCACGTCGGGCAGGAAACCCATGCCGACGGCGTGGGGGTTGCGCCCGGTGAGCAGGCAGGCCCGCGTGGGCGAGCACATCGCCGTGACGTGGAACCGGTTGGCCCGCACCCCGCCGGCGGCGAGGCCGTCGATCGCGGGAGTGGCGAGGTCGGACCCGAAGCAGCCGAGCTGGCCGAATCCGAGGTCGTCGAGGACGACCACGACGACGTTCGGCGCGCCCGCCCGGGGGCGCGGCAGGGGATCGAAGCTCGGCTCCGAGTCGGCGATCGTGGTGCCGATGCGCGCCGTCACCACTTCGGTGTCGCCGGCGACCGGGGATGTGAGGTTCGGCGGAGCGGTCGGCTATCCCGAGGCCGGGTCAGGCCTCCGGGACCTCCTCGACCTGCTCGAGGAACTGCTGGATCTCCGACGCCCGGAAGCGACGGTGCCCGCCGAGGGTGCGGATGGCGGAGATCTTGCCCGCCCGTGCCCAACGGGTGACCGTCTTCGGGTTCACGCGGAACATCGCGGCGACCTCGGACGGAGTGAGCAGCGCGTCGGGTTCGGGAGGTACGGGCGAGGTCGGCATTGATTCCTCCGTGTTGGATGGCTGGCTTCAGATCTTTCCCGTCGTTCCAGGTCTCGTCGTTCGCTTCGGTCGAGGCCTGGGTGGTGCCGGCAACCGGGCATCCGGTCCGCCCGGGAGCCCGCCGCCGGTGACGCCACGATCTTACCATTGCCCCAGGTACCCGAACACGCTTCCCGAAACACGCAACCCCGCACCTCCCTGGCGCCGGTCGCTCCGGTAGACTCCGCCCGTGGCGAGGGTGTTCGCGGTGGCGAACCAGAAGGGCGGGGTGGCCAAGACCACCACCGTGCACGCGTTGGGCGCGGCCTTCGCGGAGATGGGCCGCCGGGTGCTCCTCGTCGACCTGGATCCCCAGGCCTGCCTCACCTACTCGCTCGGGCTCGATCCCGAGGCGCTCCCCCTGACGCTCCACGACGTCCTGGTCGGCCGGAACAAGGCCGCCGAGGCCGCCGTCGAGGTCGACCTCCGCGCCGGGTCGCTCACGGTGCTTCCCGCGTCGATCGACCTGGCCGGCTCCGAGGTCCACCTGATCACGCGAACGGGGCGGGAGCACGCCCTGGCCCGCGCGCTGGAGCCGCTCAAGAAGCACTTCGACGTCGTCCTGATCGACTGCCCACCGTCGCTCGGGATCCTCACCATCAACGGCCTCACCGCCGCCGACGCCGTGCTGATCCCCCTGCAGTGCGAGACCCTGAGCCATCGGGGCGTCGGCCAGCTCCTCGAGACCGTGGCCGACGTGCGGCAGTTCACCCAGCCCTCGCTGGAGGTGCAGGGCGTGATCCCGACCATGTTCGACGCGCGCACCCGCCTCGGACGCGAGGTCCTCGCCGACGTGTCGGAGCGCTACGCGCTGCCGGTGATCGAGCCCCCGGTCCCCAAGTCGGTCCGCTTCGCCGAGGCGCCGGCCCGCGGCCGCTCGATCCTCGAGCACGCTCCGCGCTCCCGGGGCGCCGACGCCTACCGGGAGATCGCCCGGACCCTGGCCTCCTCGTGGTGATCCCGTGGTGA
>JADLDD010000004.1 GCA_020846855.1 Acidimicrobiia bacterium
CCGGCTACGTCGCCGACCTCGACGACCTGCTGCGCCGGGCCGACGCCGTGACCCTCCACGTGCCCGGCGGCGACGCGACCCGCCACCTGATCGACGCCCGGCGCCTGGCCCTGATGAAGCCGACGGCCGTGCTGGTCAACACCGCTCGGGGCCCGGTCGTCGACGAGGCCGCGCTGGCCGCCGCGCTCCACGAGGGCCGCCTCTTCGCCGCCGGCCTCGACGTGTACGAGCGCGAGCCGGCGGTGCTCCCGGAGCTGCTCGCCGCGCCCCGGACGGTCCTTCTGCCGCACATCGGCAGCGCCACCCTCGCCACGCGCACCCGCATGGCCCGGATGGCCGCCGAGGCCGTCGTGACGGCGCTGTCCGGGGGTACGCCCCCGAACCGGGTCACGGCCTGAACTCCCGCGGCCCGTACGGGTGGCGCGATCAGGCCAGCGCCACGAGCTCGAGGAGCTCGCCCCGCCAGTGGTCGACGGTGCCGTCGGGCATCAGCAGCGCCCGGTCGGGTTGCAGCGCCTCCACGAACTCGACGTCGTGGCTCACCACGATCAGCGTCCCCGCCCAGGCCCCGAGCGCGGCGGCCACCGCGGTGCGCGACGGCGGGTCGAGGTTGTTGGTGGGCTCGTCGAGGAGCAGCACGTTGTGGCGGCCCCCCACGAGCTGGGCCAGCGCCAGCTTCGTCTTCTCGCCCCCCGAGAGGGTCGAGGCGTCCTGGAACACCTTGTCGCCCACCAACCCGAACATCCCCAGCAACGACCGCAGGGCGCCGTCGCCGAGGCCCGGCGCGGCGTCGCGCATGTGGTCAACCAGGTCGGAGCCGGCCCGGATCCCCTCGTGCTCCTGGGCGTAGTAGCCCACCGACGCACCCGTCCCCCAGCGGTGCTCCCCGAGCACGGCCTCCGACCGCCCGGCCAGCACCCGCAGCAGGCTCGTCTTCCCTGCCCCGTTGAGGCCCAGGACGAGCATCCGCTCGCCTCGGCCGACGTCGAAGGAGACGTCCTCGAACACGTCGAGACCGGGGTAGGCGACGGCCAGGTCGTCGACCTCCAGCACCGTGCGCGCGCACCTCGGGGGTTCGGGCAGGTGCACCCGCAGCGAGCGCGCGGCAGGGGTCGCGTCCGGGGCGCTCTCCTCGAGGCGGGCGATGCGCCGCTCGAGGTTGCGGGCCATCGATGCCTTGGTCGCCTTGGCGCCGAAGCGCCTCACCACGCCCCGGAGGCGCTCCGCCTCCCGGGCCGCCTCGGCCGCCCGCTTCGCGTCACGGGCCTCGTCGGCGGCCCGGGCGGTCAGGTACCGGGAGTAGGTGCCCTTGTACTCGTGGATCCGGCCCGGCTCGTCGTCGCCGCCGCGGTCGAGGTGCACGACCCGCGTGATCGCCTCGTCGAGGAGCTCGAGGTCGTGGCTGACCACGACCAGCGCGCCCCGGTAGTCACGGAGGAAGTCGAGCATCCACGCCTTGGCGTCGGCGTCGAGGTGGTTGGTCGGCTCGTCGAGCAGCAGCACGTCGGAGCCGGCGAAGAGGATGCGCGCCACCTCGACGCGCCGGCGCTGGCCGCCCGAGAGCGCGCCGAGCGGCAGGTCGAGGGCTCCGCCCCGCAGGCCGACGCCGGCCGCCAGGCGCCTCGCCTCGCTCTCCGCCGCGTAGCCGCCGTCGACGCGGAACCGCTCCTCGGCGCGCGCGTAGCGGTCGATGTTCTCCGCCGACGGATCGTCCTCCATCCGGGTGCGCAACGCCTCGATCCGGTCCGCCGCGGCGGCGACCCCGCGTCCGGAGAGGACGTGCCGGAGCGCCGTGACGTCGTCGGCGACGCCGTGGACGCGGGGATCCTGGGGCAGGTAGCCGAGGCCGCCCCGGTACGAGACGGACGGACCCGCCGGACCGGTCGTGCCCGTCGGGCCCGCGGCGCGGCCGATGGCCCTCAGCATCGAGGTCTTGCCGGCTCCGTTGCGACCGACGAGGCCGACCTTGTCGCCGGGCCGGACCGTCAGCGACACCGCACCGAGCAGCACGACGCCCCCGGCTTCGACGCGGAGGTTCCGGACGGACAGCAACAGGGGCACCTCGGAACGCGGACGGCGGGGCGGGGGACTCGAGCTTCGAGACGGGAGGCTCCGTCAGGGGCCCGGGCCGGCTCGCGCGCCGGCGCCCCGCACCGGGGGGCCACCACTCTACCGGGGCCCTGATGAACGGGACGCCCCTGGATCGGCTATCCTGGGTACCTCACGGGCACCTCTGTCCCTGGTCCGCGCGCGGTCCGGCCGATACCGGCGACCGGGCGGCGCGACCCTGCCGCCCGCCTTCGCGGCGACCGCGGTCGGTGACGGGCCTCCGCCGTCGAGCCGGGAGGATGACCATGGCCGCACGCCGAACGACCTTCGACAAGATCCAGCGCGAGAGGGCCAAGAAGGCCAAGGCCGCCGCCAAGCGCGAGCGCCGCCAGTCGCGCTCCGAAGGAGGCGCGGTCGCCACCGAAGCCGTCCACGGGCCGGCGGCCGGCGGCGGGGAGGACCTCACCGCGCCGCAGCTCCTCGAGCGCATCGAGGCGCTCCACCGCCGGTACGAGGCCGGCGGCCTCGACCTCGAGACCTTCGAGGAGGAGCGCGCCGAGCTCTACGAGCGGCTCTCGCTCCTGCCGATGGACTGACGCGTCGCCGGGGCGCGAGGGCTCACGCGCCGCGCGGGCGCGTCCACGCCGTCACCACCGGACCGTCACCACCGGACCGTCACCAGGGCAGATCGGCAGGGGGCGGGCCACCGCGGGGAGTGTCGCGTGCGACCCGGGCGGCGTTGAGCGCGAACGCCAGCATCTGGTACTCCCCGACCACGAAGAGCGCCTCGATCATCTCGGCGTCGTCGTAGCGCCGGGCGAGCTCGTTCCAGGTCGCGTCGGTGACCGTCGCCGTGTCGTGCAGCTCGTCGACCAGGCGTAGCAGGGCGGCCTCGTGCGGGTCCCAGCCGCCGACGTCGGGACCGGCGACGATCCGCCCGATCCCCTCGACGTCGATGCCGGCGCCGCGCCCGATGCGGACGTGGTGGTCCCACTCGTAGGCGCACCGGCATCGGAACGCGGTGCGCAGGATCAGCAGCTCGCGGTCGCGGGCGGGGAGCAGCCCGTCGAGGAGCGCCGCGCCGAGCCGCAGCCACGACCGGAACAGCGACGGGTGGCGGGCGAAGGTGGCGAAGAGGTTCAGGTCGCCGAGCGGCCGATCGGCGCCCGGGAGCGTGGCGGCGAGGAGGCGGGCGACATCGTCGTCGCGCTCGGACGGCGGGAGCGGCGCGACGCGAGGGGCCCCGGGGGAGGTGGTGTCCGGTCCGCCGCCGGTCATCCTCTCGGCCCCACGGTGAGGCCGCCGTCGACGATCAGGCGCTGCCCGGTCACGTACGACGACTGGTCCGACATCAGGAACAGAGCCGCCTGGGCGACCTCCCAGCCCGTCCCCTGGCGCCGGGCCGGGATGCGCACCTGCTCGCGGCGGGGGTCGAGGGCCGACGCCGCCCGGCCCAGCGACGTGTCGATCAGCCCCGGCTCGAGGAGGTTCACCCTCACGTGGGGCGCCCCTTCCACCGCGGCCTGCCGGCACAGCGACCCGAGGGCGGCCTTCGACGCCCCGTAGGCCGGTACCGGGAGCACCTCGTGGGCGGCGATCGACCCGATCAACACCACCGAACCCCTCTCCATGCGCGCGAGGGCCAGCCGGCAGCCGAGGAAGTGGGCCCGCACGTTGACCGCCATGACCCGGTCCCAGTCGGCGGCCGTGGTCCCCCGGATCAGGAACCCCGCTCCGATGCCGACGTTGAGCACCACGCCGTCGAGCGGGCCGACGGCGTCGGCGGCGCCCGAGAACACGGCCTCCATGTCGTCGGGGTCGGACGCGTCGCCGGTCAACACCGCCGAGGTGGCGCCCTCGGCGTCGACCAATGCGGCGGTGGCCTCGGCCGACGCCCGGTCGGTGTCGGCGATCGCGACGGCCGCCCCCTCCCGCGCGAACAGGACCGCGGTGGCGCGCCCGTTCCCGATGGGCGGGTCGTCGAGGCCGTGGGCCGACTGGCCGCCGCCGACGACGAGGATCCGGCGCCCGGAGAGCCGCCCGAGCCCCGGCGCCCCGCCCGTGGCCTCGGCGGGCAACGGTGCCGCGGCGCGCGCCCGTTCCGCCGACCCCGGCCCCGTCGGACCGTCACCTCCGGCGGGTGCGCCGGCCGCGACCATCGGGCCAGACTAACCACCGTGCGTCACCGTCTTCCCGGCTGCCGGAAGGGTCGACCGACGCGGTCGGTGGGCGGCCTCGCGGTCGCGCTCCTGCTGGTGGCCGTACCGGCCGCGTGCGGCTCGCCCGGGCCCGGGGGGACCGGAGCCCACCGGCCGGCTGTCCGCCCCTTCCACGCGTGGTCGTGCCTGGGGAACCTCTCGAGCGGGGGCGGTCTCCGCGTCACCGGCGTCCGCCGCCTCGACGAACGCACGGCCGACGTGACCATGACCACGGCCGCGCTGGCGGCGCCGGTGACGGTCCGCCTGATGGTGCCGCCCGGTTGCGACCGCCGGCCCGGGCGCCGCTATCCGGTCCTCTACCTCCTCCACGGCGCCGGGGGCGACCACACCGCCTGGACCACCGGCGGCGACGTGGCCCGCCTCACCGAACGCCGGCCGGTCGTGGTGGTCATGCCCGACGGGGGCCGGGGCGGCTGGTACACGAACTGGTGGAACTTCGGCGCTCTCGGCCCCCCCGAGTGGGAGACCTTCCACGTCGGCCAGCTCGTACCCTGGGTCGACCGGCACCTCCCCACCCGGGCCTCCGGGGGCGAACGGGCGATCGCCGGGCTGTCGATGGGCGGGTTCGGGGCCGTGAGCTACGCGGCCCGCCACCCCGACCTGTTCACCGCCGCGTCGTCGTACTCCGGGGCGCTGGGCGTCGACAGCCCCATCGCCGAGCTCGTCATCGACATCCCCGCGGCCGACGACGGTGGCCGGCCCGGCCAGGTGTTCGGGACCATGGCCGCCAACGAGGTGCGGTGGCGCGGCCACAGCCCCACCGACCTGGCCGCCAACCTCCGGGGCCTGCGGATCGCCTTCTACACCGGCGACGGTCGGGCCGGACCGCTCGACCCGGGTGGCGGGTTCGACGGCCTCGAGGCCCAGGCCCGGCTCAGCGCGGTGGCGTTCGCCGAGCGGCTCGACGCCCTCGGGATCCCCTACACCTTCGGCGACTACGGCCCCGGACACCACACCTGGGCGTACTTCCGCCGGTCGCTGGCGTCGGACCTGCCGGGGATCATGGCCGCCTTCCACCGGGGCCCCTCGGTCGGGCCGACCTTCCGCTACACCGGCATCGAGCCCTCCTACGAGATCGCGGGGTGGCGGGTCGCGATCGAGCGCACGGCCACCGAGCTCGGCGTCCTCGACGCCTCCGCGGCGCGCTTCGCGGTGTCGGGCAGCGGGACGGCCACCGTGCGCACCCCCGCCGGGTACCGGCGTCCCGGGACCTACCTCGCCCGGGTCACCTCCCGCGGGGTCACGACCACCCGCCGGGTGCGGGCCGGGACCGACGGCCGGATCGGCATGACGGTCACGCTGGGCCCGCCCAACCCGCACCAGCAGTACACGCCGGAGGCCGAGCACACGTCGCGGGTGTTCACCACCACGGTCGAGGTCGCGGCCCGCCGCGCCCGCCCGGTCCGGGCCCGGCGCTGACCGCGCTCACCAGCGGGAGCGCGACTCCTCGGCGAAGCCGAGGATGCCGTCGACCTCCAGCCGGCCCCCGCCCGGCGACGGGACGGTGCCGGTCCAGCGGCCGAAGACCTGGTGCACCTCGGTCGAGAGCACCAGCGCGTTCGTGCGCACGTGGCGGTCGTACCGGGGGGTGAGGGTCAGGTCGAGCCCCGACTGCGGGCCGCGCACCCGCCACGGCGCCATCGGGCGGTTCCAGTCGTAGTCCCAGTCGAGCTCCTCGCCGATCTTGACCAGCTCGCCGGCGACGATCACCCCGTTCTCGGTGTAGCCCGTACCCACCGTCCACCTGCCGCCCATCTGGAGGCCGACGACGGCGCCGGACCCGGCGCGGCCCGCCCCGCCGGCCCAGTTCCATCGGGTCCGGTACGGCCAGCGGCCCCGGCCCACGTCGAGGACGCCCCACGCGTCACCCGCGTCGCCCCCGATCCCGATCCGCTGCCCGTCGGCGTCGAGCACGCCGGTCGCCGGGCGGGCCTGGTGCTTGGAGGTGAACTGGAAGAGGCGGTCGCTCCACGGGATCACCACGTTCAGCGACTCGTGACCCGGAGGGGCGGCCACCGTCACGTCGAGCCGGCCGATGCGGTGGTCGGGCTCGGTCCAGGTGGCGCGCAACCGGGTGCCGTCGGGCCCGTCGTCGACGTCGACGCCGAGGTGGCGACCGCGGAAGCGCAGCGGTTCGCTCCCGGGCACCTCGGGGAGGTCGACGCCGCGCCCCAGCGGCACCGCCGCCTGACGTCCGCCGCGCCGGCCGGTGGCCAGGTCGATCCAGGAGACCTCGACCAGGCCCACGTAGTCGACGTCGGCGTACACGAGCGCTACGACCCACCGGTCGGTGAGCACCGCCCAGTAGTCCCAGCGCTTGGTCCGACCCCACCGGCCGCGGAGGTTCGCCCGGTGGAGGGGCCGGCGCGACCAACCCCGGGCGCGCGGGTCGAGGAGCACCCCGCCGGGACGGCACAGGTCGACGGGCCCGGTGATCTCCGGCTCGGACGTGTAGATCGAAGCGCTCACGCGGCGACCGTCCTCACAGCGGATCCCCCCTCAGTCCGCCCCGGCGAAGTCGGCCCAGGCGGCGTCGGCCCGGTCGGCGCCCCATACCCCGTCGTGGACGATCACCCGGTAGCGGAAGCGCAGCGGCTCGCCGGGACCGAGCGTCGCCGGCCCGTCCCAGAGGAACGACGGGTAGACGGTGTTCGACCACCCCTCGCCGTAACCCAACCCGGCTCGGCAGGTGGCGTAGAAAGGCACCGGGAACGAGGCGTTGGCGGGGTGGTCGAGGACGCACACCCCGCCGGCGCCGTTCCCGCCGGCGCCGGCATCCGGCCCGTCCGGGCCGGTGGGCACGGTGGGGCCGGACAGGTCGAGCCAGCGCGACCGGTGCGGCGCGACGCGCTCGTGCTCCGAGCCGTCGTCGAGAAGGAGCCGCGTGCCGGTCCAGTCGGAGCGGCCCCGGAACGCGAGCCCCGAGTACCCGCCCCAGAGGCCGTTGTACGGCGAGCGGTCGAGCACCGAGGGCTCGGGGCCGGGGTTCGCGAGCGTCACGTCCCAGTCGATCGCGTAGGCGGAGTCGCCGAGGGGCACGTGGCGGAGTCGGCGGTGCTCGCGGACCGCGACGGTCGTGCCGTCGGGCCGCAGCCACGAGAGGTCGCCCTCGACGGTGGTGACGCCGCCGGATGAGTCGACCGACGGTGGGCCGTCGTGGCGCTGCACTCCCCACCCTCCCGGGTCGTACTCCTCCCAGAAGTTGTCGCCGTCGACGAACTTGACCACGAACCAGAGGCCCCGCTGCCACGGGTGGTCCTCCGGCTCCACCTGCGTGAGCACCAGCCCCGACGGCGTGGTGACGGGGTGCAGGTGCGGCTTGCGCGGGTGGTCCCACACGTAGGTCCAGCCCCCCGCGCCCTCGGTGACCCGGATCGGGCCCTCGGCGGCCTCCGGGCCCGTCACGTGACCTCCGCTCCGGCCGCACGGGGTTCGCCGATCCCGGAGCCGGCGGCACCGGCCTCCGCCACCACGGCGTCGAGCGCCTCCAGCAACGGGTCCAGCAGAGCCGCCTCCCCGTCGGGCCGGGTCGGGGTCCCCTCCGCCACCCGGGCCGACGGCGCCCAGCCACGCCGGTGCCACACCAGGGCGGCATCGTGGCGGTAGGCCGGTACGGGGTCGCGGAAGGCGACCGCGCCCAGGGCCTGGATCGCGTCGTCGACCTCGTGGACCAGCGGATCACCCCGCTCCCACAGGCGGTCGCGCACCGCGAAGGCGCCCGGGTCGAAGGTCGAGAGGCCGAGCAGGTAGTCGCTGCCCCACCGCACCATGTCGACGGCGCGGTCGTTGCCGGTGAGCACCAGGAAGCCGGGCCGCCGTGAGTCGCGCGCCACCAGGCGATCCCACTCGGGGGCGCGGCGCAGCGACGAGTGCTTGGCCCCCACCACCGCGGGGACGTCGAGGACCTCGACGTAGGTGTCGAGGGTCCAGATGCGCCCGTGCGGGTGGAAGGCGCGGCCGAGCTCGAACCCGAGGAGCCGGTCGACCGCGGCAGCGATCGCGGCCAGGGTGGGGGCCACCTCGCCCTCGGGCTGCGCCGCCGTGCCCGCCGACGGGAACACGATCGGCACCCCGCCGGCCGCCGCCACCTCGGCCGCGGCGTGCCGGTAGCCGTCGACCATCGCCTCCCCGCCGAGCACGGCATGGGGATCGTCGAGGTGGGCGCCGGCCACGAAGCGCCAGCCGGCGACGGGCTCCCGGTCGCCCACCGCCTCCGCCGCCACGGCCAGCACCCGCCGCCGGGTGTCGGGGTCGAGCGACGGCCCGTAGCCGGTGTCCATGTTCACCGCCGGCACCAGGCCTTCCGCCACGGTGCGGTCCACGCCCGCCGCGAGCGCGTCCCAGGCGACGGAGCCGTCGGCCTCGAGCGCCAGGAGCACCGCCGACATGCCGGTGACGCGGCGCCGGGGCCGCACCGGGGGGACCGGGCCGGCGGTGGCGGCCGGGGATGCGGTGGGCGGGGTCATGGCGCGGCGATGCTACGTCCCGCGGCGTTCCCGTATCGTCGGCCGGCGTGACACCCGACGCCTCCCCACCCGTCGACCTCCCCGTCGCCGGAGCCACCGCCCCGGCGATCGCCGACGCCCTGGTCTCGACGGCCCTCGACGTGGTGGAGCGCCTGGCCCTCTCCGTCGCCCCCGGGCTGGCCCTGCCCGCCACCCTGGCCGGGCACCGGGTGGAGGCCGACGCCCACGCCGACCTCGTCTTCACCCTGGGTCTGCTGCACGAGGCCGGCGTCGGGGAGGTCGCCGGCCGGCGCCTCGACGCGCTGGTCCACGAGCGGCTGGCCTCGATCGACGCCGCCCGCACCCACACCTTCTTCTCGTACCGCGTGGCCGAGGCCGCGGCGCGCCTCGGCGGTCTCGGCGCCCTCGAACCGCCCACGGCCGAGGTGGTGGCCGAGGCCGCCGACAGCACCGAGTGGATCGAGCTGCTCGACACCGGTCTCCTGCCCCGCAACTACGCCGTGGTGCTGGCCCGCTGCGAGACGGCCCGCGCCGGGCTCGGGCTCGACGTCGACGCCGCGGTCCTCGACGATCTCGTGGCGCGGGTGGCCGCCCTCCTGGGCGAGCACCCCGACGGCTGGCTCGACGACTCCCACGACGGCCGGGGCCAGGTCGACATGTACACCGTCGACGCCTACCTGTTCGCGGCGCCGCTGGCCGGCCGCCTGGGCGAGGTGTGGCCCCGCGGCCTCTCGGCCGCGGCCCGGCTCGTGGAGGCCGTCGCCTCCCCCGGCGGGGAGGCGCTGCCGTGGGGCCGGTCCATCGGCGCGCTCGCCGTCGGCCACACCGCCGAGCTGGCGGGCGCCCTGCTCGCCCACGGCCTCGCCGGCGACGTACCCGGCTGGTTGGGCCGGGCCCGGGCCGCCGCGGGCGCCGCGCCCGGGTGGTTCGCCGCCGACGGCCTGGTCGTGGCCCACCGGCGCCGGTCACCGTTCCGGTACCGGGGGCCGCAGCGGCGCCTCCAGATGACGCTCGACTGCGCCGGGAAGCTCGTCGCCGCCGCGCTCGACCTCCGGCGGTCCGCCGACCCCACCTCGGAACCGGCGGATTCCCACCCGTACGAGGCGGCGCCACCGGCCCGGGTGTTCCCGCCCCGTGACGAGTGGATCTCCTTCGGCGAGGGGGCGGGCGCCTGGGCCCACCGCGACCCCCGGCTCGCCTTCACGCTGCCGGTGGTCGGCGGTCCGGGGTCCGACTACGCGCCGTCGCCCCGCCGGCCGGGGGCCTTCGAGGTGCCGACCGACGGACCGCTGGCCTGCTTCGTGCCCGTGGCCTGGTACGGCACGAACCGGTTCGCACCCGGAGGGAGGGCGGCCGGGCTAGGGCACGCTCCGGGCACCCTCGACCTCGCGCACGACCGGTTCACGGCCACCGCCGCCGAGCTGGGCGCC
>JADLDD010000005.1 GCA_020846855.1 Acidimicrobiia bacterium
CCTCCACCACGAGGCTCGAGAACGTGGTGTAGGCGCCGAGCACCCCGGTGGCCACGAACGGGCGCAGGTGGCTGTGAGGCGGGAAGCGCGACACCAACAGAATCAGCACGAGCCCGAGCGCGAAGCTCCCGGTCACGTTGGCGGTGAAGGTGGCCCACGGAAAGCGCCCGGGAGACGGCACGAGCACCGTGCCGATGCCGTAGCGGCCCAGCGTCCCGATCACCCCTCCAGCGGCTATCGCCGCCACCACCGAGGGCCGCGACCGCCGGGGCTCGGGCCGGGGGCCGGCAGGCCGCGGGCGGCCGGTGGACCAGGGCGGGAAGACGACGGGATCGGGGTGCGCCTCGGCGGGTCCGGGCACGGGACTCCTCCTGGTCGACGGTCCGGCCGAGCGGGGGCCGGACGCTACCGGTAGGAGCCATCAGCCGAGCGGCGGTTCAGGCGAGCCCCATCGCCTCACGACCACGCTATCCGACGCCGGATCCGCCGGCCCGGCGCAACCGCTCGCACGAAGACGTCGCGACGCTCCGCACATCCGAGCTCGACGCGGTGCGCTACGCCTCCCGACCCGGAGGCTCCTCGAACCGGTAGCCGACGCCCCGCACGGTCACGACGCGCGTCGGGGTAGAAGGGTCCTCCTCGAGCTTGGCCCGCAACCGCTTCACGTGCACGTCGAGGGTCTTGGTGTCGCCCACGTAGTCGTAACCCCACACCCGCTCGATCAACCGGTCGCGCGACACGACGCGGCCGGCCCGCTCCAGCAGGACGGCGAGGAGGTCGAACTCCTTGAGAGGCAGGTCGACCGGCTCACCGCGGACCGTCACCCGGTGACGGGTCACGTCGAGGCGGACATCACCGACCTCGTAGACCTCGTCGTCGGGACCGTCGCCGGACCGAGCCACCCCACCGCCCGGGCGCGGCTCCTCGCGGCGACGCAGCACGGCTCGCATCCGGGCCACCAGCTCGCGCATGCGGTAAGGCTTTACGACGTAGTCGTCGGCGCCGACCTCGAGACCCACCACGGTGTCGATCTCGTCGCCCTTGGCGGTGACCATGATGATCGGAACCTGCGACACGGTCCGGATCTCCCGGCAGACGTCGATCCCCGAGACCTTGGGCAGCATGAGGTCGAGGAGGATCAGGTCGGGGCCGACGTCGGCGAAGCGCAGCAGCGCCTCGGCGCCGTCGCGGGCGACCTCGACGCGAAACCCCTCGTGGCCGAGCCCGATCGTGAGCGCCTCCACGAAGGACTCCTCGTCCTCCACCACCAGGACCGTCGGCGCCCGCACCGTCACGACGGATCCTGAGGGACGGTCAGCGTGAACGTGGCGCCCTCGCCTTCGGTGGAGCTGACCTCGACCGTGCCTCCGTGGTTCAGAGCCACGTGCCGCACGATCGAGAGACCCAGGCCGGTCCCCCCGGTGTCCCGCCGCCGGGCCCGGTCCACCCGGTGGAAGCGCTCGAAGATCCGCACGTGCTCGGAGCCGGGGATGCCGATCCCGTGGTCACGTACGACGAAGCGCACCGCACCCTCGAGCGCGTCGACCGACACCTCCACCACCCCTCCCGGCTCCGAGTACTTGATCGCGTTGTCGACGAGGTTCCCCAGCGCGGACACGAGCTGGCGGCGGTCGCCGGCCACCACCTCGGGCTCGGCGGGGGTCCGCACGTCGACCCGCACCCCGGTCAGCTCGGCCGCGGGTGCGGTCCGCTCCAGGGCGTCGGCAACGACCTCGCCCACCGGGAGCACGGCACGCACGAGCTCCTCGCCGGCTTCGATGCGGCTCAGCTCGAGGAGGTCGTCGATCGTGCGTCCCAGGCGACCGGCCTCGTAGGTGAGGCGCTCGCTCAGGCGCCGTACCGTCGGCGACGCCTCGATCCCCTCGATGTGCTCCACCTCGCTGCGCAACGTCTCGGCCAGGACGGCCAGCGCCCCGACGGGTGTGCGCAGCTCGTGGCCGATGTTGGCGACGAAGTCGCGCCGGAGGGCCTCGACCCTGCGCCGCTCAGCCTCGTCGGCCACCACGACCCCACGGTCGACGACGGGAGGGCCGCCCGGCCGCGGTGAACCCGGACGGGCAGCCCGGCGCACCTCGACGCGCCCCGCGCCGTGGCGCTCGGGCTTCCAACCGCTCACCTCGTAGCGGACCCGCTCGCCGATGTTCACCGCGTGATCGCCCAGGCGCTCGTAGAACCGGCCCAGCAGAGCGAGCTGCACCCCGGTGGGCAGATCGACGGCCTCGGCCTGTTGCGACTGGAAGATGGCCTCCACGAACGCCCGGTGGAGGTCGTCGAGCTCGTCGTCGAGATCATCGAGCGCCGCGGCCCGGCTCTCGTCGGCATCCGCGTAGGCCCCGATGGCGAAGCGGAGCTGGCGTGCCGCGGTGGTGCTCATGCGGTCGATCATCCCCCGCAACTTCGGGTCGATCTCGACGTGGTACAGCCGCCGGGCCGTCTTGGCGATGTTGGAGGCCAGGTCACCGCAGCGCTCGATCTCCGAGGCGCAGCGCAGCGCGCTGATCACCATCCGGAGGTCGCCGGCCATCGGGCTCTGAAGGACGAGGATCTGGAAGCAGCGGTCCTCGATCTCGACGGTGAGGAGGTCGATCACGTCGTCGCCGTCGATCAGGCGGCGGGCCCCGTCGAGGTCGCTCTCGAGCAGCGTCCGGGTGGCCTCGGGGATCGTGTCGCAGACCAGGTCTCCCAACCGGACGACGGCATCGTGCACCCCGTCGAGCTGCTCCCCCAACGCCGTCCGGGTGCGGGGCCCCGTCACCCGAACCTCCCGGTGACGTAGTGCATGGTCCGCTCGTCGGCGGGGTTCCCGAAGACGTGGTCGGTAGCGTCGACCTCGACGAGCACCCCGGTGCGCAGGCCGTCGGCGCCGACCTCGGTGGTGAAGAAGGCCGTGCGGTCGCTCGCGCGGGCCGCCTGCTGCATGTTGTGGGTGACGATCACGATGGTGAGACGGCGGGCCAACTCCGACATCAGCTCCTCGATGTGGGCGGTGGCGATCGGGTCGAGCGCGGAGCACGGCTCGTCCATCAGGAGCACCTCGGGCTCCACCGCCAGGGCGCGGGCGATGCACAGCCGCTGCTGCTGCCCGCCCGACAGGCTCAGCGCCGAGGCGCCGAGACGGTGGGCGACCTCGTCCCAGAGGCCGGCCTGCCTGAGCGCCCGCTCGACGCGACCGTCGAGGTCGTCACGGATCCCGGCCAGCTTCAGGCCGTAGGCCACGTTGCGGTAGATGGACTTGGGGAACGGGTTCGGCTTCTGGAAGACCATCCCGATGCGGCGACGGACCTCGACCGGATCCACGCCCGGATCGTAGAGGTCGATCCCGTGGAACGTGACCGAGCCGTCGACCCGGCAGGCCGGGACCAGGTCGTTCATCCGGTTGAGGCTCCGCAGGAACGTGCTCTTCCCGCACCCCGACGGGCCGATGACGGCGGTGACCTGGTTGCGCGCGATGCGGAGGTCGACGCCACGTACCGCGACCCGGTCACCGTAGGAGACGCTCAGGCCCCGGACGTCGAGCACGACCTCCGGCGTCCCGGCGTGTCGGGTGCCGCCGATCGCCGCCTCGACCGGCGGGTCCCCTCGGCGCATGGTCAGGGCGGTCGGGGCGGTCGGGGCGATCGGGGCGTGAACGGTCGAGGTGTTCATGGTCAGCCGTCCAGTCGAGTCGAGAATCGGGAGCTCACGAGGCGGGCCAGCGCGGTGAGGAGGAAGACGAGAAGAACGAGGGTGATCGCCGCGCCCCACGCCATCTGGTTGGCGAGCGGGTCGCCGGACCGGGCGCCGTCGTAGATCTGCTGGGCGAGAGTCGTGTTGCCGCCGGAAGGACTCACGTTGGTCCGCAGGGTCACCCCGATGGTGAAGAGCACCGGTGCCGTCTCGCCCGCCGCCCGGGCCACCGCCAGCATCGCTCCGGTCGTCAACCCCGGCAGCGCGGCCGGGATCACGACCCGGACCACCCCCTGCCAACGGCGACCACCGAGTGCCTGGTTGGCGTGACGCAGGTGGTCGGGCACCAGGCACAGCATCTCCTCCGAGGTACGCACGACCACCGGCAGCATCAGGCAGGCAAGGGCCAGGCCGGCCGCAAACGCCGAGCGCCCCGCGGTCCCGAAGCGCACCACCCACGCCGTGTAGACGAACATGCCCATCACGATCGACGGCACGCCGGTCATCACGTCGGCGGAGAACCGGATCACCCGGGCGATCCGGCCCGAGCCCCCGATCTCGTTCAGGTAGATCGCGCCCAGGACGCCGAGCGGCACGGCGAGCAGCGCTCCGATGGCCGTGGAGAGCAGGGTCCCGACCACAGCCGGGCCCACCCCCGGGACCGGCGGGGCGCAGTCGAGGTCGTACTTCGCCCGGAAGGCCTCGGAGATGCTCCGGCAGGCCGCGGGGGCCCGGCCGGTGAGCAGGGGGATGTCGCCGGTGAGGAAGCGCCCGTCGAGCAGGTGGCCGCCCTTGGCCACCAGGACCACCACCACCGAGACGAGGGGGACGACCGCGATCCCGGCCGCCGCCCACAGAGCCAGCGTGACCGCCCGATCGCTACGGCGGCGCCGAGCCGAGATCGTCCGGACCCGCACGTCGGTGCGGGCCGCGGGATCGAGCAGCGGGGCGAGCCCGACGACCGACCGGCCGCCGTCTCCAATCACGGCGGTCACACGGCTCCCAGCCGGGACCGCGCCGCTCGCGCCACCACCTGGCGCGCCACCACGTTGACCGCGACGGTGATGCCGAACAGCACCACGCCGAGCCCCATGAGCGCCTGCTGGTTCAGCCGGTTACCCTCACCGTTGAAGGTGTTGGCGATGATCGACGCCATCGTGTAGCCGGGCCGGAACACGTTGCCGGTCAGCTCCACCGAGCTACCGATCACCAGCGCGACGGCGACCGTCTCGCCGAGCGCTCTTCCGAGGCCGAGCATGACGGCCCCCGTGATCCCGCCGGCGCTACCCGGCAGCACCGCGCCGCGCACCACCTCCCAGCGGGTGGCTCCCAGCGCGTAGAGCGCGTCCTTGTCGGCCCGGGGCACGGTCTCGACGACCTCCCTGGTCACCGACGTGATGATGGGGAGGATCATGAAGGCCACGACGATCCCGGCCGTCATGGAGCTCGAGCCGCTCGCGGTAGGACCGGCGACCGCCTGGAATGCCGCTTGGAGAAGCCCGTGGAAGGCCAGGAGACCGACGAGTCCGAACACCACCGACGGCACCGCCGCGAGGAGGTCGACCAGCCCCGTGAGCACGCCCCTGATCCGGCGGGGGCAGACCTCGGTCACGAACAGCGCGAGCCCGACGCTGACTGGCACGCTGATCACGAGCGCGATCGCCGACGTGACCAGCGTGCCGACGACGAGCGGGAGGGCTCCGTAGGTGTCGGACGCCGACGACCACGTCCGGCCGGTGAGGTAACCGAGGCCGCCCCGGTGGAAGGCGGGCCAGGCGTAGACGGTCGTGGCGACCGCGATGAGGCCCATGACGGCCAGGACCACCAGGCCCGCCGCGAGGCTGAGCCCCGAGAAGGCCCGGTCAGCCCGGCGGCCGAACCCGTCGGGTCGGCGGCGCTGCGTGGGCGCTTCGCCGGGTCTCCCGTTCGGCGGCCCACTCACGGCACCCGGACCTCGGCGAGCTGCGTGAGCGCCCGGCGCGCCAGGCCCTCGGGCAACGGGGCGTAGCTCACGCTGGCCGTGAACGACGGGTCCTGGCCGTCGGTGAGGATGAACTCGAGGAACGCCTTGATCGCGGTGCCTGTCGCCCGGTCGGGCTGCTGGGCCCGGACGACGATCCAGGTGGGCGAGGTGATCGGGTACACGCCCCGACCACCGGTGTCGATGGGGTCGTAGGTGAGGTCGTCGGCCACCTCGGCGTGAGCCGCCGCGGCCGAGGCGCCGGCCGGCGTCGGAGCGACGAACTCGCCGGCCTCGTTCCTGATCGCGGCCGAGGTGAGCCCCTGGCTCCGGGCGTCGGAGAGGTCGACGTAGCCGATCGAACCGTCCTTGCCCTTGATGCACTGCGCCACCCCCCCGTTGCCGGCGGCACCCTGCGTCCCCGGTGGCCACACGAGGGCGTCGCCGACGCCGAGCGTCCAGGCCGCGCCACCCGCCGAGGTGAGGAACCTCGAGAAGTTCATGGTCGTCCCGGAAGCATCGGATCGGCGGCACACGTTGACCGGTGTCGACGGGAGCCGATACGCCGGGTTCAGGGCCTGGATCGCCGGGTCGTCCCAGGTGGCCACCTCACCGCTGAAGATCCGGGCCAGGGCCGGCCCGTCGAGGTTCAGACCGTCCGCGCCGTCGAGGTTGTACGAGACGGTGATCGGCGCTACCACCGTCGGGAAGTGGAGCACCCGGCCCCGGAACCGAGACCGGTCAGCGGCCCCGATGGCGGAGTCGGTGCCCGCGAAGTCGACGGTGCCGTCGGCGAGGTCGGACTTGCCCTGCCCGGACCCGCCCCCCGCGTAGTCGATCTTCAGACCCGGCAGGGGGGACGCGAGGACGCCGATGGCGGCGTTGATGTAGTTCCGCTGGAAGGTCGACCCGGATCCCGTCAGGGAGGCGGTCAGGCCGGCGTGACGAGCCAGGTCGAACGTGAGCGCGGGGTCGGTCGGCGTCGGCCGGTTCCCATGGCCATCAGGTGCCGAGCCCGGCCCCGCGCAGGCCACGGCGCCCACGGCGAGCAGCGAGAGGCCGAGGGTACGGGCGGTCCAGCGGTTCCTGCTCCGAGGCCGGCTCGGGCGTCCGGTGGGGATCACGCGCCCGAGGCTAGGAAGTGAAGGTGAACTCCTCGGCCGCCATCCGGTGAACCCGAGGTGAACGGCCGTGGAAACCCGCGTGAGCGCGCCACCGCGGGAGGGTGGAGGTGGATGTGTTCCTGTTCAGCACGTCGGGGAGCGGTGTCGCGGGCAGCGGAGGACGGTCCGTGACGCGGCTCGGCGGGGCGGGGTCGCCTGTTGGGCGGGTCCTTCGCCTCGTGCCTTCCTTTCGCCGGCCGAGTGGGACGACGGCGAACCGGCCGGCCCACGTGAACCGGTGGGATGCACAGCACCGGTCGGCTACCGGCGCCGGCGGAGTGGTCTCGTGACACCGACCACGTCTGCCGGTCATCGGGACCCGGACGGGGAGGTGCTCGTCGTCGACCACCTCGTCTACGGCGCGCCCGTCCTCGACGACGCCGTCGACGAGCTCGAGGCGAAGCTCGGGATACGAGCGGCCGCCGGCGGCCAGCACCCCGATCTTGGAACACACAACGCGCTGGTCGGGCTGGGCCCGCGCTGCTACCTCGAGATCATCGCCCCCGACCCGACCTTGGAGGCGCCACCGTTCGGACGGCCCTTCTGCCTGGACGCCGTCGACCGGGCGGGCCTCGTCGGGTGGGCGTTGGGTACCACGGACATCGACCTTGCGATCGCACGCGCCCGCGCCGCCGGCTACGACCCGGGCGATCCGGTCGCCGTCCACCGCACGACGCCCGACGGCACGGCCTTGCGGTGGCGGCTCACCATCAACGCCCTCATGGGGGGATCGATCCCGTTCCTGATCGACTGGGGCGCTTGCGAGCACCCGGGCCACACAGCACCCGCGGGCCTCGAGCTGGTGTCGCTCAGGGTCGAAGACCCTGAGCCCGACGGAGTCGGGCGCGCCTTACGCGCCATGGGTTCGCCGGTCGGCGCTGCCGGCGCCGACCGATGGGCGCTGACCGCGACGATCGACGGGCCCCTGGGAAGAACGGTGTTGCGAGGACCGGCGAGCGCGGGTGGTCTCACACGGGAACGAGACGACGCCGGCCAGGTCCTCGGAGACCTCCAGGACGACCTCAGCCGCGACTACCGACCACGACCCAAGACGTGAAGGCTGGCCCGAGACACCTGTGAACGGTGTCGCGCGACACCACAATGGTGGAGGTGATGGGACTTGAACCCACGACTTCTACGTTGCGAACGTAGCGCTCTACCGGACTGAGCTACACCCCCGGAGGAGCAACGAATCTACCATCGCCGGTGAGCTGCTCCACGACCCTGCGGAGCCGCTCGGCGACCAGCGCGGTGGTCACGTCGCCGCGGGTTCGCTCCACCACGGCGCGCAGCGCGTCGGTGCTGCGGCGCAGGCCGCCCGTCACGGCGTCGGGGTAGTCGACGGTCGCGAGCACGCCGTAGACGGCGTCCATGATCGCGAGCAGCTCCTCGGCCCGGGCGATCTCACCGGCCCGGAGGCGGTCGAGGGCCGAGCGCCGCAGCTCGCTCGCCGCCTCGGCCAAGCCGTTCAGGAAGGCCGGCGCGTCGACCCCCAGGGACCCGGGCTCGGGCACCGGGTCGCCCCGTACGAAGGCCAGCGTGATCCGCCCCTCGGCGTACTCCTTCTTGGCGTCGTGGAGGTAGCCGCCGTGGCGGACGTCGGGGTGGCCGGCCACGGCGGCGTCGGCCTCGCCGAGGAGGCCGGCGGCCTCGGAGAGCAGCTCCTCGGCCCGCTCGAACTCCCCGCGGTGGACGGCCCGGATGGCGGCCGCGCAGCGCTGGACGGCGCGCCGGCAGGCACCGAGGGTCAGCTCGCGGGCCCCGTGCTTGGCCTCCAGCTCCCGGCGGGCGGCTTCGCCCAGGGCTGCGAGCTCCTGCGAGGGGTCGGCCAAGGCGGGAGCCCGGCCCGCCTACGAGGAGGCCGTCTCGCGCAGGGCGTATCCGGATGCCGGCAGGCGCCCGAGACGGGCGCGGGTGCGAGGCTCCAGATAGTGGACCTTGGCCCGGCGTTCACCGGCGGCCGCGGTGATCCGGCCCAGCAGCACGAGATAGGCGCCGAGGAGCAGCACACCCAGGGCGGGCAGAGCCCACAACGACGGGATGCCGGCCACGGCGGCCAGGAGGACCGACCCGAGCGTGCTGATGGCGAGCACGGAGATCACGTCGCGGCGGCGACGCCGCGCGGCCGGGCCCGGACTCGACACCCGCGGGGCCGGGCCCGGAGACCCGGGGGACGGCGCGCCGGCGACGGGGTGGCGGGCGCCGGCAGGCGGGTGGAGAACCGTCACCGAATGGGACGAACGCCCCGGAAAGCCGCCGGTGCGGCTGATGGTGGAGAGCTGCGAGGAGAAGAGCCGGATCGAGTTGCCCCTCCGGCGTTCGCTGCGACTCCGGAACAGCGGCGGTAGTAGCACCGCGGCCCAGAGCACGGCCAGGATCACGAGAATCGGGATGGCCAAAGCTCCTAGACGCTTTCTGTGTGGCGAACGCTACCGGTGCGAAGCGGCGAGGTGGTGGATTTCGATACCCGCCGGACGCGGACTGTAACCATGCGGAGCGGGCGGCGGCCAAGCCGGTGCCGCGGGCCGGCCCGAGTCAGCGGGTGAAGCCGGCGCCGTCGCCGCCGGGCCCGGGGCGCCGGTACGTGCCGGAGCGGCCGCCCGTCTTCTCCCAGAGGGCGACCTCGGTGATCGTCATGGAGCGGTCGATCGACTTGCACATGTCGTAGATGGTCAGGCCCGCGACGGCGCAGGCGGTCAGCGCCTCCATCTCCACGCCGGTGCGGTCGACGGTGTCGACCTGCGCCTCCACCATCACGTGGCCGTCTTCGATGCGGAAGTTCACGAACACGGACCCCACGAGCAACGGGTGGCAGAGCGGCAGGAGGTGCGACGTCTGCTTGGCGGCCTGGATCCCGGCCACCCGGGCCACCGCGAGCACGTCGCCCTTGGAGATGTGGCCCGAAGCGATCCTCGAGGCCGTCTCGGGCTGCATGTCGACCCGGCACCGGGCGACGGCCCGCCGGTGGGTCGGCTCCTTGGCCGTGACGTCGACCATGCGGGCCCGCCCGAGCGGGTCGAGGTGCGTGAACTCGGAGGCCATGGCCGGAGTCTAGGACCGCCGGCGTCCGGCCCCCTCCGCCGAAACTTGACTAAGCCGATCTCCTTTTGCTGGTATAGAGGCGTGAACGGTCCCGACGTCCCCGTGCCCCCCGACCGCCGGCCCCGCGCGCGGCGCGAGTGGCTGCACTTCCCCGACCGGGTCAACGAGGCCTCGGCCCGCCTCGTGGCCACGGGCGTCGTGATCCTCGGCCTGCTCTACCTGCTCACCGGGTCGGCGTGGCCGGTGGCCCTGCTCGCGTACGGGTTCGTCGCCCGGGTGGCGGCCGGGCCCACGTTCAGCCCGCTGGCCCAACTCGTGACCCGTTTGATCACCCCCCGGGTGGCGCCCGGCGCCCGCACGGTGGCCGGCCCCCCGAAGCGCTTCGCCCAGGGCATCGGGGCGACGTTGTCGGTGGCGGCGGCCACCGCCCACGCGCTCGGGCACCCGGCGGTGGCGGCGACCCTCGTCGCGATGATCGTGGGCGCCGCGAGCCTGGAGGCCGGCGCCGGCTACTGCATCGGCTGCCGCATCCATGCGCTGCTGGTACGGGCCGGGATCGCCTCGCCGGAGGCCTGCCCCGACTGCGCCGACATCTCCCGGACCCGGGCCGCCTGACGGGGTGCCGCCGGCACCCGGCGGCACCCTCGCATCCGGCCTCAGCCGCCGATCTGGCTCATCGACCGGTCGGGACGGATGAAGTTCACCTGCCCGATGCGGTGCCCCGCCCACTTGGTGGCCACCGCGGACCGGATCACTTCGGCCAGGTCGTCGTCGGAGCCCCCGCCGCGCAGGACGGCACGCAGGTCGAACTCCTCGAGCGCGAAGAGGCAGCTCCGGAACCGCCCTTCGGCGGTGAGGCGCACCCGGTCGCAGGCGTCGCAGAACGGCTCGGTGACGCTGGCGATGACGCCCACGTCGCCCCGCCCGTCGGCGTAGCGGTAGCGGCGGGCCGGCTCGGAGGGGTCGCCGACGCCCCGGTCGGAGCGCTCGAGGGGGAACGCGGCGTCGATGCGGGCCAGGATCTCGGCCGCCGGCACCACGTGGTCGCGGCTCCAGTCGCCCTCGGCGTCGAGCGGCATGAACTCGATGAAGCGCACGCCGATCCCCCGGTCGCGGCCGAACGCCGCCAGGTCGACGACCTCGTCGTCGTTGACGCCCCGCATCACCACGCAGTTGACCTTCAGCGGCGTGAGGCCCGCCTCGACGGCGGCGTCGATGCCCGTGATCACGTCGACGAGGCGATCGCGCCGGGTCAGGGCCCGGAAGGTCTCGGGACGCAGGCTGTCGAGCGACACGTTCACCCGTCGCAGGCCGGCCTCGGCCAGGTCGTGGGCCATCCCGGCGAGCAGGACGCCGTTCGTGGTCATGGCGAGGTCGGCACCGAGCGGCGCCAGCATCGCGACGAGGCGGGGGAGGTGGGCCCGGACGGTGGGCTCGCCACCGGTCAGGCGCAGCGAGTCGAAGCCGAAGCGCTCGACGCAGACTGCCGCCACCCGGGCGATCTCCTCGTAGGTGAGGACCTCGCGGCGCTCCAGCCAGTGCATGCCCTCCTCCGGCATGCAGTACGTGCACCGGAAGTTGCACCGGTCGGTGATCGAGATCCGAAGGTCGGAGGCCCGGCGCCCGAAGCGGTCGAGGAGAGGGGTCACCGGCACGCCACCAGGCTAGTGGTGCGTACCCGCCTTCTCTATCCCGACCTCTGTCCCGACCGGCCGGACTACCGGCCGCGCGCCCGGGCCAGGGCGGCGACGGCGTCGTGACGCAGGGGCAGGGCGACGAGGCCGAGGAGCGCGAGCGCGGTGGCCGAGGCCCAGAACGGCGCCGTGAGGCCGAACACGCTCGCCAGCACCCCGCCCGCGACGGCGCCGAGCGGGAGCGCCCCCATGCCGGCCAGCCGGTAGACGCTGTTGACCCGACCGAGCAGCGCCCGGGGCACGATCGTCTGGCGCAACGAGATCGACACGACGGCCCACACCGCGGCGCAGAACGCCCCCGCCCCGAGGAACACGGTGGCCAGCACCACGTTCCCGCTGAGGGCGACCGCCACGTCGGTGACGGCCTCGATGAAGAGCATCCCCACCAGCACCGAACCCTGACCGGCCGCCGTCACGATCCTCGACGCGGCGAGGCCACCCAGGAGCCCACCCGTGGAGGCGGCCCCCAGGAGGAGTCCGAACCCGAGGCTGCTGACGCCCAGGTGCTCCTTGGCGAAGAGCACCAGGATCCCGAGCACGCCGCCCGCCGCCAGGTTGGCGACCGCCGCGATGGCGGTCAGCCTCAGGATCGCCCTCTCGCCCCGCACCCACCGCAGCCCCTCGGCGATGGAGTCGCGGAGGCGGGGCTCGGGCGGGGCCGCCGCGGTTCCGGGCCCGGGCTCGGCCCCGGCCGCCCCGGTACCGGGGAGCGGGACCGCTCCCACCGTCGCCACCTCCGGTTCGCGGATCTCGGCCCGGCGGAGCCGGGTGGAGGCGCGCCCGCTCCGGATGGTCGCGAGCAGCGCGGCCGAGGCGGCGAACGACGCGGCGTCGACGGCGAAGGGGACCGCGGCCGCCACCCCGAACAGCGCGGCGCCGAGAGGCGGCCCGGCGAGCTCGTTGGTGGCCCGCTCGGCGGCCAGGAGGCGCCCGTTGGCCCGGTCGAGCAACCCGGGCTCGACCAGGTCGGGGACCAGCGACTGCGCCGCGTTGTCGACGGCCGTCTCCCCCACCCCGACGAGGAAGAGCACCAGGTAGAGGGCAGCGAGCCGGAACGACTCGAGGCAGACCCCCACGGCCAGGATCACGAGCAGGAGAGCCCGGCCGGCGTCGACCCGGACCATCAGCCGGCGCCGGTCGGTGCGATCGACCCATGCCCCCGCCGGGAGGGAGAACACCAGCCACGGCAGCGTCGCGGCCGCCGTCAGACCCGCCACCGCCACCGGGTTGCGCGTCACGCTCGTGGCGAGCAGCGGGCCGGCCCCCAGGATGATCCCGTCACCGAGGTTCGAGACGGCCGTAGCCCCCCAGAGACGCCCATAGGGCCTCCCGAGGGCCGACACTGCCATCGGGCGAGTCTCCCATCCGCGACAGGGGCTTGACAACGACCACTCTCCGTGTTTGGATCGACACGTTCAGTCGTTCCTTGGGAGGCGGACGGCCGGACCACAACTGAAGACGGGTCACACCTCGGGGAGGCGTCGATCCGCAGGCGTTTGATTGGTCGCTTCGAGCCTGCGGGGAGCCAGAGCGAAACCGGCCCCACCAGGGGCCGGTCTTCGTGCGTTCTGGCAACCGACACGAGGTACACGACATGAAGCGACCGCAGGTCGTCATCGGCGCAGCCCTGCTCATGGGCGGCGTCCTCCTCTCCGGCGCCGCCGGCACCAGCCGCTCCGCGGCCGACGTCGGGCGTGATCGAGCGGCCCCCGCCACGGCGGAGCTGCGCGCCGCCGTGACCTCGACCGCCGGCACCGGCGCCACCGTGCTGCTGGTGCAGTGCGAGGCTCCGGCCGAGGACGGCGCGGGGATCACCATCTCGGCCGCCACCGCGTCCCGCCACCCGGTGACCGCCGCGCCCGGGGCACCGGGCACGGCGACGGTGGACGACCTGACGCCGGGATCCGTCTGCACGGTGACGCAGCCCGACGCGACCACACTGCGCTCGGTGAGCGGCGGTACTCCCGTCCACGACCCGGCCGGCGCCCTCACCGGCGTCCGGGCGACCATCACAGGTGGCGTGACCGCGGTCGGCCTCGTCGACGACTTCTCCGGTGGAGCGGCCCCGACCGCTCCCTGATCCCAGACCACCACCGATCGCGCGGGGAGGCGCGGCGGCGCCCGGGGACCGGGGGGCTCCCCGGGCGCATGCGCGCCCGGACGGCGCAGTCGCGACCCGCGGTCAGGCCGGCGGGCCGTCGAGGAGCAGGACCACCAGGCGCCCGCCCTCGTCGACTCCCGGGCCGTCGGGCAGGACCGCCAGGCCGTCGGCGCCGGCCATCGCGGAGAGCACGTTGCTCCCCTGGCCGCCCGCCGAGCGCGCCACCGCGCCGCCGGGGCTCTGCTCGAGCGCCACGCGCACGAAGTGGATCCGCCCGTCGGGGCGTCGACGAAAGGCCTCGCCGGCGACCGCCTCGACGGCGAGCCGGTGGATCCGGCGGTGCCCACCCATGTGCAGCAGCGCCGGGCGGGCGAAGAGCTCGAAGCTCACGTGCGAGCTGACGGGGTTGCCGGGCAGCCCGAAGACCGGGACCGCTCCGAGCATCCCGAACGCCAGGGGCTTGGCGGGCTTGATGGCGATCTGCCACCACCGGAGCACGCCCATCCGGTCGAGCACCGCCTTGACGACGTCGTAGTCGCCGACGCTCACCCCGCCGCTGGTGATGACCGCGTCGCAGTCCGAGGTGGCGCGCTCCAGACGTGCCACCACCTCGGCCTCGTCGTCGGGGGCGTGGCCCAGGTCCTCGGGCACCCCGCCGGCCTCGGCCACCAGGGCGCAGAGCATCGGCCGGTTCGAGTCGCGGATCTGGCCCGGCGCGAGCGGCCCGTGATCGTCACGGAGCTCGTCGCCGGTCGACATCACCGCGACCCGGGGGCGGCGGTGCACCTCGACCTCGGTCACGGCCAGGCTGGCCAGCACCCCGAGGTGGGCCGGCCGGAGCCACGTACCCGGGGCGAGGGCCTCGTCGCCCCGCGCGAGGTCGCCTGCGGCCGGCCGGATGTGGTCGCCGACGCGTGCCGGTCGGTGCACGGCGACCTCGGTCGCGCCTTCCACCGGCCGGCCCGGGGAGTCGGTGTGCTCGACCATCACCACGGCGTCGGCGCCCTCCGGTATCGGAGCGCCGGTCATGATCCGGATCGCGTGCCCGGCGGCGACCGCGACGGTGGGCGCCCGCCCGGCCGCGAGCGCGCCCGACACCGCCAGGTGCACCGGGGAGTCGGGGTGGGCGCCCGCGGTGTCGGCGGCGCGCAGCGCGTAGCCGTCCATCGCGGAGTTGGCGAACGGAGGGACGTCCTCGCCGGCCACCACCGAGGCCGCGGTCACCCGGCCCCGCGCGTCGGCGGCGCGCACGCGCTCGGACCCGAGCACGCCCACGGCCCGGAGGATCTCGGCCTGGACGGCGTCGTGCGGCTCCATGCCGGCCAAGCTAGCCAGGCTCGCCGAGCGTCAGCCGATGAGGCCCCGGCGGCGGGCCGTGTCCACCAGCATCGCGGCGACTTCGGTCGAGAGCTCCGGACGGTCGAGCGCCAACTCGAGGTTGGCCCGCAGGAAGTCGACCTTGTTGCCCACGTCGTAGCGGCCCTCCTCGAAGGTACGGCCCAGGACGCCGTCGGTTTCGATCAGCGCCGCGATGGCGTCGGTGAGCTGGAGCTCGCCGCCCGCGCCCGGCTCCAGACCCTCGAGCGCGTCGAAGATCGCCGGCGTGAAGACGTACCGGCCGATCACGGCGAGGTTCGACGGCGCCTCGGCGACCGGCGGCTTCTCCACCAGCGACCGGACCCGCACCAGGTCGGGGGCGATCGGTTCGGCCTCGGCGCACCCGTACGAGGAGATCTCCTCGGGCGCCACCTCCATCAGGGCGATCACCGACGTGTCGTGGTCGGAGAACG
The DNA here is from genome assembly GCA_020846855.1 of Acidimicrobiia bacterium. Taxonomy (GTDB): domain Bacteria; phylum Actinomycetota; class Acidimicrobiia; order IMCC26256; family JADLDD01; genus JADLDD01. The sequence goes on from JADLDD010000005.1 coordinate 15,438, forward strand.
CGTCGAGCATCGACCGCAGGAGGGCGGCGTCGTCGACCATGACGTCGTCGCCGAGCAGCACGGCGAACGGCTCGTCGCCCACGTGCCGTCGGGCCACCGAGACCGCGTGGCCGAGGCCGAGGGGATCGCGCTGGCGCACGTAGTGGATCTCCGCGATGTCGCTCGAGCTCTGCACCTCCTTGAGGAGGTCGTGCTTTCCTGCCTCCAGCAGGCGGTGCTCGAGCTCGAAGTTGCGGTCGAAGTGGTCCTCGATCGACTGCTTGCCGCGACCCGTGATCACCAGGATGTCGTCGAGCCCGGCCGCCACCGCCTCCTCGACCACGTACTGGATCGACGGCTTGTCGACTATGGGGAGCATCTCCTTGGGCTGGCTCTTGGTGGCCGGTAGGAATCTCGTGCCGAGCCCGGCGGCGGGGATCACCGCCTTGCGTACCCCTGTCATCCGTCCGACGCCGATCTCCGCCCTGGTTCCAAGCTGGTCGACCCCAAACGGTAATGCCTGCCAGGCGGGCCGGTCAGCCGTCGGGTGGCGGAGTGCGGAGGGTGGGCTCGTCGCCGTGCATCAACCGGCGCAGGTTGGCGCCGTGGCGGGCCACCACCAGCAGGGCCAGCGCCGACAGGGCGGCGACCTCCGGCCACGGGTAGCCGACGACCCCGACGATCACCGGGAAGGCGACGACCGCGACGAGCGACGCCACCGAGGCCCGCTTGAGCACCCGGGCGACGACCAGCCACTCGACGGCCAGGACCGCGACCACCCAGGGGTAGAGGACGACCAGCGCCCCGCCCGCGGTGGCCACGCCCTTGCCGCCCCGGAACCGGCGCGTCGCGGGCCACACGTGCCCGAGCACCGCCGCGACGCCGAGGACCCATGCACCCCCGCGCCCCCACAGCCCGAGCCCGGCGGCGGCGGCCAGGGCGCCCTTGGAGAAGTCGAGGACCATCACGAGGAGCCCGGCCCGCCACCCCATGACGCGCACGACGTTCGACGCCCCCGGATTGCCGGACCCCTCGAGGAGGATGTCGTGGCCGCCGGCCCGGGCGACCATACCGGCGCTGGGGAACGTGCCCAGCAGGTAGGCCACGGGGACCAGGGCCGCCACGGCGATCATGCCGGTGTCACCGCCATCGGGTACCATTTAGCAGTCTCCTCACGAGAGTGCCAAGCCGGTCGCCGGCGAGTGCGCCGGTGGTCGCAGGGCGCGCCCCGGGAGGGCGGCCACGTCCGGCAACACCGAGGTTTGCTCATGCCCACCTACCGGTACCAGTGCTCGAAGTGCGGCGAGGAGATCGAGCGGTTCCAGTCGTTCTCCGACAAGCCTCTCACCCGGCACTCGGGCTGCGGCGGCAAGCTCCAGAAGGTCTTCGGTTCCGTGGGCATCGTCCTCAAGGGTCCGGGCTTCTACCGGACCGACAACCGCAGCGGCTCCCGGACCCGGGCGTCCAACGGCTCGTCGCGATCGGGCTCCGACTCGCCGAACGGCTCGGAGGGCTCCGGCGCCGCCAAGCCGTCCACCGAGAGGAAGTCCGCCAAGGACAAGCCGGCCCCGACCGCCGGTTCCGGCGGTACGAGCTAGCCTCCCACCCTCTTCCCCCTTCCCGCCCGACGCGCCTCACGGCGCACGTCCGCGCCCGGAAGGGGTCCCATGTTCCGCCGCAGCCCTCGCTCGGTCCTGTTGTGGCTCGCCGCCGCGGCCACGGCGATCGCCACCACCGCGTCGGTGGCCGGTTCGATGTCGTCGCTGCGGCGCCAGGACCAGGCCTTCGGCCGGCTCCACACCGTCGTCGTGGCCGCCCACGACCTCCAGCTCGGGGCCACCGTGCAGGCCTCCGACCTCTCGGTGCGCCGCGTCCGCGGCGAAGCGGGGGCCGGCCCGCCACTCGCCGACCCCTCGGACGCGGTGGGCCGGGTGATCGCCGTCCCGGTGCTCCGGGGCGCGCCCGTCACCCACCGGCACCTCGCGGCGCGCGGGCGTCGCGGGCCCGGCGCGGTGGTGCCTCCCGGCCGCCGGGCCATGCGCTTCGTCACCGAGGGCGGGCTCGAACCCGCTCCCGGCGACGTCGTCGACGTCTTCGTCACGATCGATCCCGACCCGGCGGTCACCGTCGCGGCCGGCGTCACGGTGATCGGGGCCGACCGACTCGACGCCGGGCGCACCGGTATCACGGTGCTGCTCCGCGAGGAGGACGCCGCACGGCTGGCGTACGCGTCGGCGGTCGGCTCCCTGGCGGTCGCGCTGGCCCCTCCGGAGGCGGCGAGGACGGAAGCGCCGGATGCGTCCTGAGCGTCGGCTGCTCCGCAAGGTGCCGGGAGCCGTGGCCGCTGCGTATGGTACGGCGCATGCCCCTCGACGTCGGCCTCTCCGCGGCGTGCGACCTCTCCGTCACCGACGCCGATACGGCCCGGGCGATGCGCAGCGGCGACGTTCTGGTGCTGAGCACCCCCCGCGTCGTGGGCCTCGCTGAGGAGGCGGTGGTCGCCGCCGTGGCCGGCGCGCTCCCCGAGGGGACGACCACGGTGGGCTACCGCGTCCAGATCGATCACCTGGCTCCGGTTCCGGTGGGCGGTAAGGTCCGGGCCGAGGCGACGCTCACCGCGGCCGAGGGCCGCCGCCTCACCTTCCGGGTACTGATCACCGACGGGCGCGGTCTGGTGGCCGCCGGACGCATAACACGGGTCGTGGTCGACACCGATCGCTTCCTCGAGAGGGCGGCCGGATCCTGAGGCCGGGCACCGGCGCCGGGAGGCACGACGGAGGAGGGCGCGTGAACCCCAACGACGACGGTCCCGGTTCCGGCCACCCGCCCTGGGATCCCGGCCCCCCGCCGGCCGGCCCCACTCCGCCGCCCACACCACCTCCGCCGCCCACACCACC
>JADLDD010000006.1 GCA_020846855.1 Acidimicrobiia bacterium
GCGGTCACGGTCGGGCCTCCAGGATGTGGGTGCTGTACGCCCGGTGGAAGGCGTCGATGGTCGGTGCGATGGTCGCCGACGGGCCGACCCGGGGCGCGATCCCGTCGAGGGTCTTGAGGCCGTGGCCGGTCACGTAGGCCACCACCCGCTCGTCGCGGCGCACCACCCCGGTGGCGGCCAGCCGGGCCAGCGTGGCGATCGTCACCCCGCCCGCCGTCTCGGCGAAGATCCCCTCGGTGCGGGCGAGCAGCCGGATGCCCTCCACGATCTCGTCGTCGGTGACCGCGGCGAGCGCTCCCCCGCTGCGGCGCACGACGTCGAGGGCGTACCACCCGTCGGCGGGGTTGCCGATGGCGAGCGACTTGGCGATCGTCGACGGCTTGACCGGCCGGATCGTGTCGCCACCCTCGGCGAAGGCGGCGGCGACCGGGGAGCAGCCCTGCGCCTGCGCCCCCGAGATCCGCACCGCCGGCTCACCGTCGAGGAGGCCCACCCGGCCGAGCTCGTCGAACCCCTTGGCGATCTTGGTCAGCAGCGACCCGCTCGCCACCGGGACGACGACGTGGTCGGGAGCCGTCCAGCCGAGCTGCTCGGCCGTCTCGAAGGCCAGCGTCTTGGATCCCTCGGCGTAGTAGGGGCGGAGGTTCACGTTGACGAACGCCCACGGGTGCTCACCGGCCAGCTCGGCGCAGAGCCGGTTCACGTCGTCGTAGTTGCCTTCGACCGCCACCAGGTTCCCGCCGTACACCGCGGTGGTGACCGTCTTGCCGGCCTCGAGGTCCGCGGGGACGAACACGAAGCTGTTCAGCCCGGCGTGGGCGGCGTGGGCCGCGACCGAGTTCGCGAGGTTGCCCGTCGAGGCGCAGGCGACGGTCCTGAACCCGAGCTCCGCCGCCTTGGAGAGCGCCACCGCCACCACCCGGTCCTTGAAGGAGTTGGTGGGGTTGCGGGTGTCGTCCTTGATCCAGAGCTCGCCGAGGCCGAGCTCGGCGGCCAGGCGGTCGGCCCGGACCAGTGGGGTGAACCCGGCGCCGAGGTCGAGGGCTGGCACGCGGGTCGTGGGGAGGAGTCCGGCGTAGCGCCAGATGCTCGCCGGCCCGGCCGCGATCCGCTCCCGGCTGACCGTGGCGGCCACCGCCTCGTAGTCGTAGACGGCCTCGAGAGGCCCGAAGCACCACTCGCAGGTGTAGGTGGGACCGGCCTCGTAGGTTCGGCTGCACTCACGGCAACGCAGCGACGACACCGGCGACGACACGGGCGACGGAACGGACGTCAGGACGGACGGCATGGCGATCTCCTCGCTTCTCGACGCGCTCACGAGCCCGTCGAGCGGGAGACCGCTCGTCGAGTGCTCATCGTTCGGGCATTGGCACCTGGCGCATCGGGCGCTGGTTGCCGCGGCGTCGTAGGGCCCGTCCCTCGGCCGCTCTGGATGAGCGCGTTGCTGACTTGATGGTGCCACGGCGACCCCGTCGAGGTCAATGCGGGCGCCCCGTACACTTCGAGACGTGGCCCTCGACCTCCTCGACCCCGCATCGACCGCGGCCCGCAAGGCGGCGTGCGGCGCGTCGGTGTCGGTGTGCCTGCCGGCCCGCGACGAGGCGGCGACCGTCGGGCGGATCGTGTCCACGCTGCGCCGGGAGCTCGTGGAGGCGCACCCGGTGGTCGACGAGATCATCGTCCTCGACGACGGCTCCACCGATGCCACCGCCGCCGTCGCCGCCGCGGCGGGCGCCATGGTGGTCGCCGAGGCGTCGGTCCTCCCGGCCGCCGGCCCCGGGTCGGGCAAGGGCAACGCCATGTGGAAGTCGCTCCACGCCAGCCGCGGCGACCTCGTGTGCTGGCTCGATGCCGACCTGACGGCCTTCGGCGCCCACTACGTGACCCGGCTCCTCGACCCGCTGCTCACCGACCCCGAGGTGGTGTTCGTTAAGGGGTACTACGAGCGGCCGGCCGCCGACACGGGGCCGGGAGCCGGCCGGCCGGGCGGGGGTGGCCGGGTCACGGAGCTGGTCGCGCGGCCGCTGATCTCCCACCTCTTCCCGCACCTGAGCGGGTTCGTGCAGCCGCTCGGAGGCGAGTACGCGGGCCGCCGCGACGCGCTCGAGGCGGTCCCGTTCGTGGAGGGCTGGGGAGTCGAGCTCGGGCTGCTCGTCGACCTGGCCCGGCGCCACGGCCTCGACGCGCTGGCCCAGGTCGACCTCGGGATCAGGCGTCACCGCCACCGTCCGCTCGCGGAGCTGGGCCCGCAGGCGATGGCGGTGCTCGTGACCGCGCTGCGCCGGGCCGGACTCGATCCCCTGCCCGCCGACGGCTCTCCCGCGGCGGAGCTGGTTCGCTTCGGTGAAGGCCACACCCTAGAGCGCGTGGCCGTGGAGGTCCGGGAGCGCCCCCCGCTGCGCGAGCTCCGGACCGCCCCGACGGCGGGCCGCTAGGCGCGGGTCGCCGAAACGGCCCGAGGCGGGCCGTCCGTCACCCGCCGTGGGACCCCAGGGCGGCACGGGCGACCTCCACGGCAGCCTCCTCCACCAGCACCGCGGCGCGCCGGAAGGCATCGTCGTGGTCCCAGGCCCGGTCGGTGAGGGTGAGGACGGCCACGTCGCCGGTGGCCGCGGCCGCCTCGAGGCCGTCGGCGGTCGCGGCGCCGGCGACGATCGCCCGGTGCGGGACCCCCTCGAGCTCGGCCCGGGCCAGCACCTCACCTACCACCTTGCCGTCGAAGCTCGTGGCGTCGAGGCGGCCCTCACCCGTCACCACCAGGTCGACGCCGTCGAGGGCGTCGTCGAAGCCGGTGAGGCCGGCGACCACGTCGAAGCCGGAGTCGAGCTCGGCACCCAGCGCCGCGAGCCCACCGGCCAGCCCTCCCGCCGCGCCCGACCCGCTCAGCCCCGACACGTCGACCCCGAACCGGCGCCGGTACTCGCCCACCAGGCCCTCCAGGCGGCGGGTGAGGAGCCGGACCTGGGCGGGGCTCGCCCCCTTCTGCGGCCCGAACACCTCCGCGGCGTCGACGAAGGGCGTGCGCACGTCGCAGGCGACGGTGATCTCCCGCCCGGCGAGCGGAACCCCGCTCAGCACCTCGACCGCGCCGAAGCCCCCGTCGGTGGTGGCGCTGCCGCCCATGCCGACCACCACCGAGCGGGCGCCCGACCGCAGGGCCGCGGCGATCAGCTCGCCGGTGCCCCGGGTGGTGGCGCCGAGCGGGTCGCGGCGCCCGCCCATCAGGGCCTGACCGCTCGCCCGGGCCATCTCGACCACCGCGGTGGAGCCCGGGAGCATCAGCCACCGGGCCTCGACGGGATCCCCGCCGGGCCCGGTCACGGTCTCGGTCCGCCACGACCCGCCCGCCGTGGCGTGGATCACCTCCAGGGTGCCGTCACCGCCGTCGGCGAGCGGCTGGACGCGCACCTCGCCGCACCCGGCCGTGCGGCAGCCGGCGGCCATGGCGGCCGCCGCCTCGGGGGCGGTCAGTGTGCCCCGGAACTTGTCGGGGCATACCAGGGCGACGGACACGGGCAGGTTCGCCACGTCGATAGATTGACCCAACCCCCGGTGCCGAGGAAGGCCGCCCGCATGCTCGAACGAGTACCGCTGCTGGAGAAGGAGCTCGACCAGTACGCCGCCATCGTCGGCGACGACGCGGTCGACCGCATCCGGGCCCTGGCCGAGCCTCTGCGGGGCGCCCGGGTCCTGCACCTCAACGCCACACCGTACGGAGGTGGCGTGGCCGAGTTGCTCGCCACGCACGTTCCCCTGCTCCGCAGCGTCGGCCTCGACGCCGAGTGGCAGGTGATGCACGGCAGCGACGAGTTCTTCGCGGTGACCAAGCAGGTGCACAACGCGCTCCAGGGCGCCCACATCGAGTGGACGCCCGACATGCAGCGCACCTACCTCGAGAAGATCCTCGACAACGCGCTCCTGCTCGAGGGCGAGTACGACTTCGTGGTCGCCCACGACCCGCAGCCGGCCGCCCTGCTGAGCTTCCTCGGCGACTCGCCCGTCAACCGACCCTCGACGCGCTGGGTGTGGCGGTGCCACATCGACCTCACCGACGCCGACCCCACCGTCTGGGAGTTCTTCCGGCCCCACGTCGAGCGCTACGACGCCTCCGTGTGGACCATGCCGGCCTTCGTCCCCGATTCGCTTCAGATGGACACGGTGGTCTTCGCCCCGCCGTGCATCGACCCCCTCAGCGTCAAGAACCTGGAGCTGCCCGAGCCCTTCGTGGCCGAGATCTGCCGGCAGTACGGAATCGATCCCAACCGGCCGCTCATCTGCCAGGTCAGCCGGTTCGACCCGTGGAAGGACCCGGTCGGCGTGATCGAGGCCTACCGGGCGGTGCGCCAGCAGATCCCGGGGGCCCAGCTCCTCCTCGCGGGGTCGATGGCCACCGACGACCCGGAGGGGTTCCACGTGTGGGAGCAGGTGGAGGCCGCCCGCGACGGCGACCCCGACGTCCACCTCCTCTCCAACATCCAGCAGGTCGGCAACGTCCAGATCAACGCGTTCCAGCGCGCCGCCGACGTGGTGATCCAGAAGTCGTTGCGGGAGGGCTTCGGCCTCACGGTGAGCGAGGCTCTGTGGAAGGGCCGGCCCGTCATCGGCGGCCGGGCCGGCGGGATCGTGCTCCAGGTCCGCGACGGCCTCGACGGCTACCTCGTCGCCTCGGTCGAGGAGACGGCCAAGCGCACGGTCGAGCTCCTCGGCGACCTCGACCTCGCCGAGTCGATGGGCGAGAGCGGCCGCGAGCACGTGAGGGCCAACTTCCTTTCCACCCGCGAGCTCGAGGACTGGCTGCGCGTCTTCGGCGAGCTGGCGGAACAGCCCGCGTGATCGTCGTCTCCCACCGGGGGCCGTACAGCTTCACCCGCAACCCCGACGGCGGCTTCGACGCCCGGCGCGGCGCCGGCGGGGTGGTCAGCGCCCTGAGCCCGCTGCTGGCCCGACTCGGCGACGACGAGCGCGCGTTGTGGGTGGCGGCGGCCATCGGCGACGGCGACCGGGCCGCGGTGCGGGCCGGCGCCGCGAGCGCCCCCGGGATCGACCTGGCGCTGCTCGACCTCGACGAGGTCCAGCACCGCCTGCACTACGACGTCGTCTCGAACTCGGTGCTCTGGTTCCTCCACCACGGGCTCTTCGATCTGCCCCGCCGGCCCCGCTTCGACGCTCGGGCCCGCGAGGCGTGGGACGCGTACGTCGCGGTGAACGCCGGCTTCGCCGAGTGCATCGCCGAGCGGGCGAGGCCCGGCGAGGTGGTGCTGGTCCAGGACTACCAGCTCGCCCTGGTGCCCGGGATGCTCCGTGAGCGACGCCCCGACGTACCCGTCGTCCACTTCACCCACACGCCCTTCTGCGGGCCGAGCTCGATCCGGGTCCTCCCCGACCACATGGCGCAGGCCCTGTGCCGTTCGATGGCGTCGGGGCCGGCCGGGTTCCACACCCGGCGATGGGCCGCGGCGTTCGCGGCGTCGGCCCGCGAGGTGCTCGGCCCCGGTGCCGGCGACACCACGTTCGCGGCGTCGTTCGGCCCCGACCTCGACGACCTGCGGGCCACCGCCGCCTCCGCGGAGACGGCCGCCGCCACCGCGGATCTCGACGACCTGCTCGGCGATCGCCTCATGATCTTCCGCACCGACCGGATCGAACCGTCGAAGAACATCGTCCGCGGGTTCGCGGCCTACGACCTGCTGCTCGAGGAGCACCCCGAGTGGCGCGGGCGGGTCGTGTTCGTGGCGTCGATCTACCCGTCACGCCAGGGCCTGGCCGAGTACCTCGCGTACGCCAACGAGGTGGACCGCGCCGCAGCCCGGGTCAACGAGCGCTGGTCCACCGGCGACTGGCAACCCGTCGTGGTCGACGCCGAGGACGCCTTCGCCCGCAGCGTCGCCGGCCTGCTCCGCTACGACGCCCTCCTCGTGAACCCGATCAAGGACGGCCTCAACCTCGTGGCCAAGGAGGGCCCGGCCCTCAACCGCCGGGGCGGCGTCCTGTGCCTGTCGCGGGAGGCCGGCGCGTACGACGAGATGGGCGACGGCGCCCTGGCCGTCCACCCCTACGACCTCGTGCAGACCGCCGGCGCGCTCCACGAGGCGCTCTCGATGCCGGCCGGCGAGCGCGACCGCCGGGCCGCGCTCCTCGCCGAACGGGCGGTGGCCCGCACCCCGGCCATGTGGCTCGACGACCAGCTCGCCCGGGCCGGCGGCCCGGCCGGCGCCTGACTCAGGACTCCGGACCGGGCGCCTCCAGGGCGTCGGCGAGCGACGACAGCAAGGCCGCGAGCCCGCCCGGCCCGTCGACCTCCAGGTCGGCCCGGGCGGCGAGCCCGGGCGGCTCCTCGGGCGAGCGGACCGCCACCCTGACCCCGTGCCGGAGGCGGCCGCCGGCCACCGCCCGGCCGAGGGCGTCGAAGGCGGCCAGGTCGCCGTGATCGTCGCCGGCGAACAGGACGGCATCGATCTCTCCCGTCCGAGCCGCCAGGAGAGCCCCCAGGGTCGTCCCCTTGTCGACGGCCACGGGCGGCACCAGCTCGGTGACCATCCGCCCGTCGCGCACCTCGAGGCCGTGGCGCCGGGACTCCTCGGCCGCGAAGCGTATGGCCGCCTCGGCCCGCTCCGGGCGGGTCCGCCAGTGGAGGGCCACCGCCACCGAGCCCTTGCGCTCCACGCCGACGCCCTCCAGGCCGGGGTCGCCCTCGGCCCGCCGGGCGGCCGCGGCGACGGCGTCGAGCCACGGGAGAGCGCGCTCGTCGATCGCGACCCCGCCGGCGTGCCTCTGCTCGAGCCCGTACACGCCGGCGTAGGCGAGCCGGTCGTCGCCGAACTGCTCGTAGAGGAAGTCGACGGGCCGGCCGCTCACCACCGCGACCAGGCCGAGGCACCCCGCGAGCCGGGAGACGGCGGCGATCGAGGCGGGCAGGGCCCGGGCCGCGGAGGGTTCGTCGACGATGGGTGCAAGGGAGCCGTCGAAGTCGACCAGCACGGCGGACCGGTCGGGCCGGGCGACCCAGGGAGCGAGGAGGGCGGGGAGACCCACCTCGTGACGTCAGGTCCCGAGGACGACGATGACCTCGGCCTGGGACACCGTCCCCGGGGGCGGCGGGTCCGGGAGGGCCTGGGTCGGGGTGCCGGCCGCGACCTTGGCGGCCACGGCCCCGGCCTCGGCGTCGAAGCCGGGCCGGAAGTAGACGACCGTGCCCTGGCGGCGGGCGGTGTCGGCAGGGGCCAGCGGCGTGGCGCCGGTGACGTAGCCGTCGGTCTTCAGGGCGGTGGTGAGCCGGCCGGCGGCGCCGGCGACGCCGGAGCCGTTGAGCACCAGCACCTGCACCTCGCCCGGCGGCCGGACCGCGGGCGCGGGCGTGGTCGAGCCACTGGTGGGCGGCGCCGAGGTGGGGGTGGTGGCATCGGGCTTGGACCCGGTGACCTTGGTCCCGCCGTCGCCGACGGGGCCGCCGTTGCCGGTGTCGACGACCTGCAGGAGGACCACGCCGAGCACCACGGCGATGGCGATCAGGGCCGCGCCCCGGGCGGCGGAGAAGGCGACCGAGGACGCGAAGCCGTGCCCCCGGTGGCCGGCGGCGGCGTTCACCGCGACTCGGGGTCGGCCCGCCGACCCTCGTAGCGGTGACGGCGACGCTGGTCGCGCAGGCGACGCAGGCGCTTGACCGTCAGCGGGTCGTAGGACAGGGCCCCGGGGAGCTCGAGGAGCTGGCCGACCCGCCGGTAGTAGCGACTGCTCGAGAGGCCGAGCTCCTGGCGGATCGCCGCGGCCTTGGTGCCCGGACGCGTCCACCACTCACGCTCCAGGTCGAGGATGGCACGGTCGGCATCGGAGAGGGTCATTCGGGGGACGATCCTGCTCGACTCGGGGGCGGGGATCAAGCATTTCGCGAGCATGACGGTGGTGGTCGGGCCGAGCCGGAGGTCGGAGTCGAACCGACGACCTGCCGCTTACAAGGCGGCTGCTCTGACCAGCTGAGCTACTCCGGCCGCCCCGCGACGCTACCCGACCGCCGTCGCGCCACCTCGAAGCACGCCACCGCCGCCGCCGCCGCCACGTTCAGCGACGCGGTGCGACCGGCGAGCGGGATGGCGGCCAGGACGTCGCAGCGCCGCCGGGCGAGGCGCGACAGGCCGCGCCCCTCCGCACCGAGGACGACGACGAGCGGCCGGTCGGCGAGCTCGAGGTCGTGGATGCTGGTGGCACCACCCGCCTCCAGCCCCACGCCCCACAGCCCGGCCCGCGCCGCGCGCTCCAGGGCGGCGGGAACCCCGGCCACGGTCGCGACCGGGAGGTGCTCCACCGCACCGGCGGCGGCCTTCACCGCGGCGGGTGAGAGGCGAGCGGCGCGGTGGCGCGGCAGCAGCGCCCCGGTGGCGCCCGCCGCCTCGGCGCTTCGCAGCACGGCCCCGAGGTTGCCCGGGTCGGTCACGCCGTCGAGGGCGACGAGGAACGCTCCCGGGTCGGCGAGGAGGTCGTCGAGGTCGGCCTCGGGGACAGGGTCGGCGTGGGCGATGACCCCCTGGTGCGCCTCGGTGAGCGCGGCGCCCGCCAGCCGGGCCGGATCGACCGTCCGGACGGAGACCCCGGCGCTCCGCGCCGCGGCCGCGATCTCGTCGAGGAGGGCGCTGGGCGCCAGGCCGGTGGCCATCTCGACGCGCCGGACCCGGCGGCGGCCGGCGACCAGCAGCTCGCGCACCGCCCGGCGCCCCTCGACCCGCTCGCCGCCGAGGCCCGCCTGCGGTCGCCCCCTGCGGTTCACCGGTCGTGGCGCCAGACGGTTCCCGCCGGCGTGTCCTCGAGGACCACCCCCCGGGCGGCCAGCTCGCCGCGTATCCGGTCGGCCTCGGGGAAGTCGCGGTCCTGGCGCGCCGCGTCGCGCCGGCGCACGAGCTCGTCGATCTCGGCCTCCTCGGGATCGCCGCCGTCGGGGCCGGGACCGGGGCGGGCCGGGTCGAGGTCGAGGCCCAGGGCGCCGGCCGTCTCGACGACCGCGGCGACGAGCGACGCGGCGCGCCCGGTGTCGCCCGCATCGACGGCCACGTTGGCGGCCTTCACGGCGTCGAAGACCACGCCCAGCGCCGAGGGGGTGTGGAAGTCGTCGTCCATGGCGGCGCGGAACGCGTCGCGGACCGCTTCGTCGGCGACCGCGGTGGCGGGGTCGATCCCCGCGGCCCGGGCCCGGCGGACGGCGGCGTCGAGGCCGTCGACGGCCCGCTCGGCACCGCCGAGCACCGCCGGCCCGAGCTCGGTCTGCGACCGGTAGTGCGTCTGGAGGACGGCGAGGCGGAACGCCCGCCCTCCGTGCGCGTCGAGCGCTTCGGCCAGGGTCGTGAAGTTGCCGAGCGACTTCGACATCTTCTCGCCGGCCACCATGACCATCCCGGAGTGGATCCAGTGGCGGGCGAAGGCGTGGCCGGCCGCTTCGGCCTGGGCCCGTTCGTTCTCGTGGTGCGGGAAGGCGAGGTCGTCGCCGCCGCCGTGGATGTCGAACCCCTCGCCGAGGAGGTCGAGCGACATCGCCGAGCACTCGATGTGCCACCCCGGGCGCCCCGGCCCCCAGGGGGAGTCCCACGACGGCTCACCGGGCTTGGCGGCCTTCCACAACGCGAAGTCGACCGGGCTGCGCTTGCGCTCGTCGACGTCGACACGCGATCCGGCCGCCTCCAGCAGGTCTTCGAGGCGGCGCCCCGAGAGCTGCCCGTAGCCCGGGTAGCTGTCGACCGCGAAGTAGACGCCCTCCCCTTCGACCGCGTAGGCGTGGCCCGAGTCGACGAGTTCCTCCACCAGGGCGAGCATCCGGGGCACGTAGCCCGTGGCGTGGGGCGCCTCGTCGGGACGCGCGACCCCGAGGCGGTCGAGCTCGTGCCAGTAGGCGTCGGTGAACCGGGCGGCGATCTCGGGTTCGGACACACCCTCGGCGGCCGCCCGGGCGATGATCTTGTCGTCGACGTCGGTGACGTTGCTCACGTAGGTCACCCGGAACCCGCGCCACTCGAGGTAGCGGCGGATCGTGTCGAAGACGACCGCGGTACGACCGTGGCCCAGGTGGGGTACGTCGTAGACGGTCGGGCCGCAGACGTACATCGACACCCGGCCCGGCCGGGCGGGCTCGAACGGCACCGACCGGCGCGCCAGGGTGTCGTGGATCCGCAGCATGGGCGCAGGCTACCGGGGAGGTCGGGTCGCCCCTTCAGCCCGCTTCGAGCAGCGCCACCGCCCAGGCGGCGATCCCCTCCGCCCGGCCGATCGCACCGAGGCCCTCGGCGCGCTTCGGCTTCACGCTCACGTGGACGCCGGTGCCGAGCGGTTCCGCTGCGGGGTGCACGGCCCGGGCGAGGTTCTCGACCATGGCCGCCAGGTGGGGGGCGAGGTGGGGCCTCTCGGCGGCCACCACGACGTCGATGTTGACCACCCACCAGCCGGCGGTGGCGACCCGCCGGGCGACGTCACCCAGCAGCGCGATCGAGGACGCACCCCGGGTGGCCTCCTCGCCGGCCGGGAAGAGCGAGCCGAGGTCGCCGAGCCCGGCGGCCCCGAGGAGTGCGTCGGCCGCGGCGTGGGCCACCACGTCGGCGTCGGAGTGGCCCACGAGGCCCGGGCCGTCGATGGTCACCCCGCCGATCACGAGGTCGCGCCCGTCGTCGCCGAAGGGGTGGACGTCGAACCCCAGGCCGACCCGGTTCGTCATCGGTCGGTCACCGGCCCGTGGCCCACTCGGCCGCCCGCCGGCCCAGGAGCGCCTCGGCGATCTCGAGGTCGGCCGGGGCGGTGATCTTGATGTTGAACGGGTCACCCGGCACCACGACCACCCGCCCCCCGTCGTCCTCGATCAGCGCGGCGTCGTCGGTGGCGTCGCCGTGGCCGGCGTGGGCCCGGCGCAGAGCCCCCGCGTCGAAGGCCTGCGGCGTCTGCACGGCCACCAGACCGGAGCGGTCGACGGTGGCCACGACCCGGTCACCCTCGACGCGCTTGAGGGTGTCGGAGACGGGCAGTCCCGGCACCGCGCCCGCCGCGCCGGCCCTGACCCCCTCGACCACGGCGCGGAAGAGGGCCGCGTGCGCCAGGGGGCGGGCGGCGTCGTGGACGACGATCACCTCGGCGTCGGCCGGTACGTGGGCGAGGCCGGCCCGGACCGACCCGGTGCGCGTGGACGCACCCTCGACCACCAGGTCGGCTCGTGGTCCGGTGCCCGACCCGGGGTGGGGCGGCACCGACCGCCCGGAGGCCGGGACGACCAGCACCACGCGGCCGCACGTGCGGGCCGCCCGCACCGAGTGGTCGACGACCCGGACGTCGCCCAACGCGGCGAACTGCTTGGCCCCACCGAAGCGCGTCCCGCTCCCGCCCGCCACCACCACGACCCACACGCTCATCGCCGCCAGTATGGCTTCCCGGCGGCGTCACCGGAGGGGTCGGTAACCTGGCGGCGCACCCCCGGAGGTTCCGTGCCCGCACGCCGCCTACTCGACGCCACCGAGCTCTTCGCCGCCCTCCCCGGCGCCGTGGTGGAGGAGCTCGGAGAGCTGGTTGAGGAGCGCTCGTTCACGCGCGGCGACCTGGTCTTCCGGCAGGGCGATCCGTCCGAGTCCCTCTACGTGGTGCTGGAGGGCCGGGTCGCGATCTCCACCCGCTCCAGCGACGGCCGCGAGTCGGTGGTGGCCGTGCTCGAGGCCGGGGGCCTCTTCGGGGAGCTCGGGGTGTTCGACGGCGAGCCGAGGTCGGCCGACGTGCGGGCGCTCACCGACTGCACGCTGGCCGCGCTGGCCTACGACCACGTCCGCCGCGCGATCGACGACCGGCCCGAGATCCTCCGGACCATCGTGCGGCTCCTGGCCCAGCGCCTGCGCGCCACCGACGAAGCGCTCGCCGACGCGGTGTTCCTCGACGTCCCCGCCCGCACGGCCAAGCGCCTCCTCGAGCTCGCCGGCGACCAGGACGACTTCCGGATCCCGCTCACGCAGGAGGAGCTGGCCGGGCTCGTCGGCGCGTCGCGCGAGAGGGTCAACAAGGCCATCGCCCTCTTCACACGTCTCGGCTGGTTGGAGACCCTCGGGCGGGGCCGCTACCGCATCCTCGACCGGGAGTCGATGACGTTCAGGGCCCGGGCCTGAGGAACGCGAGGGCCCGGCTCCACGCGTCGGCGGCGTCGTCGGACCGGTGGGCCGGCCGGTCGGGGTCGTGGACGAAACCGTGCTCGGCGCCGGGGTAGACGACGATCTCGCAGTCGGGGCGGGCGGACCACGCCGCGCGGAGGGCATCCACGTCGGCGTCGGGGACGAACGCGTCGGCGCCGCCCATGACGGCGAGCGTGGGGCAGACGTCGGCGGCCCCGTCGAGCGGCTCGCCCTGGCCGGGACCCCGCCACCCCTCGGGGAGGCGGACCATGCCGTAGAACGCCACCGCCCGGTCGAAGCGGCCCCGGGCCGCGGCCTTGAGGGTGTACATGCCTCCCATGCAGAAGCCCATGACCGCCATCCCGGCCACGTCGTCGGTGACCACGAGGAAGTCGGCGGCCCGCTCCAGGTCGCCGACCTGGAGGTCGTCGGACAGGCCGGAGACCTGCCCCATCCGGGCCTCCAGGTCGAGTTGGTCGCGCTCCCCCGCCGGGACCCGGGCGAACGGCTCGGTGGCGCAGACCGCGAAGCCGTGGGTCGCGAGACGGCGGCACAGGTCGGAGAAGAGCGGCCGCAGGCCGCCGATGTCGGGATGGACGACCAGGCCGCCCGTGGGAATCCCCTCCGGGCGGGCATGGACGGCGTCGACAGGAGTGCCGTCGGCGCCCTCCAGGATCAGGTGTTCGACCTCTACCGCGTGGGGCCCCTCGGCCAGAGCTGCCATGGCTCCGAAAGCTAGCCCGGTGGGCCGTTACTCGTAGCGCTCGAGGATCGACGTCTCGGCGAGGCGCGAGAGGTTGTCCTTGATGGCCCGGGCCCGGGCCTCGCCGATGCCCTCGACCTGGACGAGGTCCGCGACGCCGGCCCGCAGGATCTTGCTCAGGCCCGAGAACCGCTCCACCACCCGCTCGGCCACGACCTCGGGAAGGCGCGGGATCTTGAGCAGGAGCCGGTAGCCCCGGGGTTGGAGCGGCGTGTCGGAGTTGACGTCGGCGGGGAGGTGGAGCACGGCCGAGGTCTCGTGGAGGTCGAGGAGCTGCTCGGTGGAGAGCGACGAGAGCCGCCGTAGGGCGTCGTCGAGCTCGTAGCCCGCCGACGGGCGGAAGTAGTCCTTGACCACGAGCCGGCGGTCGTCGGCGACCCCTCCCATCAGCTCCTCGAGCTGGAGCAGGACCAGCCGGCCGTCGGCACCGAGGTCGACCACGTAGCCCTCGATCTCCTCGGCGATGCGCCTCACCATCTCGGCCCGTTGGAGCACCGAGGCGACGTCGCGCAGGGTCACGAGGTCCTCGACCTCCAGCGCGGACAGGGAGCTGCTGACGCCGTCGAGGCGGGCCCGGTAGCGCTCCAGGATCTGGAGCGCCTGATCGGCCCGGGCCAGGACCCGGGCGATCGGTTCGAGGGTGTGCTTCTCGCCGCCCCGGTAGATGGCCACCACCGACATGTCCTCGGAGACCGTTATCACCGGGACGTCGATCTGGCGGGACACGCGCTCCGCGGTTCGGTGGCGGGTCCCGGTCTCCGACGTGGGGACGCCGGGATCCGGCATCAGGTGGACGTTGGCGCGGGCGATGCGCGAGGCATCGGGGGCGAGGATGATCGCTCCGTCCATCTTGGCCAGCTCGGAGAGCCGCTGGGGCGAGAACTCGGCGTCGAGGTGGAATCCGCCCGAGCACAGCTTGGTGACCTCGCTGCCGTCGCCGACGACGATGAGGGCGCCCATCTTGGCCTGGAGGATGCGGTCGAGGCCGTCGCGCAGCGGGCGGCCCGGTGCCACCAGGCGCAGCCCGGCCAGGAGCCGCTCCGAGCGGGGTTGGCCGACCACGGGTTCACGATACAACTCCCAGGGCCTGGCCCACGTCGGCGACGGGGACGAGCTCGACCCCGGCCGGCGCGGAGCCGGGAGGGGTCGACGCGGGGACTAGCACGTGGCGGAAGCCGAGGCGGGCCGCCTCGGCTACGCGCCGGGCCGCCTGCCGGGCCTGGCGCACCTCACCGCCGAGACCTATCTCCCCCACCGCGGCCACCGACGCCGGGACCGGGACGCCGGACCGGGCCGAGGCCAGGGCCAGCGCCAACGCCAGGTCGGCGCCCGGGTCGGCGGCGCGGATCCCCCCGGCGACGCTGGCGAAGACGTCGAAGGCGCCGAGGTCCACCCCGGCCCGGCGCTCCAGGACCGCGAGCACCGTCGCCAGGCGGCGGCTCTCCACACCCTGGGCCGACCGGCGGGGCGCCGGGGCGCCGGTGCGGGCGACGAGGGCCTGCACCTCGACGAGCAGCGGCCGCGCGCCCTCCACGATGGGCGCCACCACCGAGCCGGGGGTCCCGGGCCGCCGGTCGGCCAGGAACAGCACCGACGGGTCGGCGACCGTGTGCAGGCCGTCGTCGGACATCTCGAAGAGGCCGAGCTCCTGGGTGGAGCCGAAGCGGTGCTTCAGCGCGTGGAGCGTCCGCAGAGACTGGTGGCGGTCGCCCTCGAAGGCGAGGACGGTGTCGACGACGTGCTCGAGCAGGCGGGGCCCGGCCAGGCCGCCCTCCTTGGTCACGTGGCCGACGAGCAGCACCGCTATCCCCGACTCCTTGGCCAGCCGGACCAGCCGCTGCGCCCCGTCGCGGACCTGGGCGACCGAGCCGGCGGCCCCGGGCTGGTCCGGGTCGACGACGGTCTGGACGGAGTCCACCGCGACGACGTTCGGCCCCAGCTCCTCGGCGTGGGCGACGATCGACGGCAGGGAGGTCTCCGAGAGGAGGTACAGATCGCCGCCCAGGCTCCCGACGCGCTCGGCCCGGCCGTGGACCTGGACCGGAGACTCCTCGGCGCTCACCAGGAGGCATCGGGCACCGGCGGCGGCCATCGCGCCGAGGGCCTGGAGCACGAGGGTGCTCTTGCCCATGCCGGGCTCACCCCCCAGCAGGGTCACCGAGCCCGGGGCGAGGCCGCCGCCGAGCACCCGGTCGAGCTCGGCCACTCCGGTGGGGAGGACCGCGTCCCGATCACGCTCGACGTCGGCGAGCCGCACGGGCGCAGGGCCACCCGCCACCGGGCGGGACCGGGCAGCGGCCCGGCTCGGGGCGGCGGCGACCATCGTGTTCCACGCGCCGCACCCGGGGCAGCGACCGACCCACCGCGGGGCCCGACCTCCGCACTCCCGGCAGCGAACGGCAGTTCGATCCATGCCTTGCACGCTAGCGGGAGGGTGTGACGCCACCTCCCGAGGCCCGGCGCCGGCGCCGGGACGCGAGCTCCCCGGCCACACCGATCCCCAGCGCGCCCAGGACCAGCAAACCCCCGACCGCCCAGGCCACCACCCTCCGCACCTCGACCGAGGAGGCCCCGGCCTCGATCCGGGCCGTCCGGCCGGGCGTGACCGTCCACGTCCGCGCCCGGGTCCCGGGGAGCTCGACCCGCACCGCCAGGCGCACCGCCGGCTCGAGGCCCTCGTTCATCCGCCGCTCGAGCGCGACCGGATCGATCCCGGCCGCGGCCAGGCGCTTCGACAGCTCGGCGTCGGAGGTCACGCCGGCCGAGAGACGGCTCAGGTCGGCGGTCGCGGTGAGCTCCGTCCGGGTCGAGAACGCGCCGGCTCGACGCGAGACCCGGAGCTCGCGCAGCGGCCCGTCGGGACCGGCGAGCTGCTCCACGACGGCCGAGGCGCCGGCAGGGTCGGTGAACGGCTTCTCGATCGTCAGCACCGCGCCGGTGGGAGGGTCGCCGGCGACGGCCCAGCGCGCCGACCAGCCGGCCCGGCGTAGGTCGTCGAGGCGGACGGCGTCGTCGACGCGGCGGGAGCCGGCCGCGAGCGCCGCCAGCGCCTCACGGTCGAGGCGCACCTCGGCCCGGACGACCCCGGAACCCGAACGCTCGACCCGGACGACGACGGTCGCGTCGACCCCGCATCCGGCGAGCAGCAACGCGACGAGCGCGACGGCGGCGACGATCGGGCGGCGCGACAAGGCCGGGATCCTCGCGCCCCGGCCCCGGCCGGTTCAGCTCTCCGACCCGCTCCCGGCCATCTCCACCGGAGGGGGCTCGATGCCCTCGACCGACCGGAAGACGATCTCGTCGTCGGCGGCGTCGACGACGACGGTGTCGCCGGCGTGGAACTCCTTCCAGAGGATCTTCTCCGACAAGGGGTCCTCGACGAGCCTCTGGATCGCCCGGCGCAGCGGGCGGGCCCCGAGCGAGCGGTCGTAGCCCTTCTGGGCCAGCAGGAGCTTGGCCGCCGTCGTGATCTCGAGGCCCAGGCCCTGGCTCGAGAGCTGCTCGTGCACGCGCCGGGTGAGCAGGTCGACGATCTCGGTGACCTGCTCCTGGGACAGCTCGTCGAAGACGATCACCTCGTCGATGCGGTTGAGGAACTCGGGCCGGAAGTGGCGCTTGAGCTCCTCGGTGACCTTCTCCCGCATCTTCTCGTAGGTGAGGGCGGAGTCGGCTCGGGCGAAGCCGATCGCCGCCTTGCGGAGGTCGGCGGTCCCGAGGTTGGAGGTCATGATGATCACGGTGTTCTTGAAGTCGACCGTGCGGCCCTGGGCGTCGGTGAGGCGCCCGTCCTCGAGGATCTGCAGGAGCGCGTTGAACACGTCGGGGTGGGCCTTCTCGATCTCGTCGAAGAGGACCACCGAGAACGGCTTACGGCGCACGGCCTCGGTGAGCTGACCGCCCTCGTCGTAGCCGACGTACCCCGGTGGCGAGCCCACCAGCCGCGAGACGGTGTGCTTCTCCATGTACTCGCTCATGTCGAGCTGGATCAGGGCCGTCTCGTCGCCGAAGAGGAACTCGGCGAGGGTCTTGGCCAGCTCCGTCTTGCCCACGCCCGAGGGGCCCAGGAAGATGAACGACCCCGACGGCCGCTTCGGGTCCTTGAGGCCGGCCCGGGTACGGCGGATCGCCTTGCTGACGGCCTTGACGGCGTCTTCCTGGCCGACGATGCGCTTGTGCAGCTCGTCCTCCATGCGCAGGAGCTTGGCCGTCTCCTCCTCGGTGAGCTTGTAGACCGGGATGCCGGTCCAGAGCGCGAGGACCTCGGCGATCGACTCCTCGGTCACCTCGTTGAACAGGTCGACGCCCTCCGCCCGCCACTCGGCCTCCTTGGCCGAGCGGGCCTCGATGAGCTCCTTCTCGCGGTCGCGCAGGTTCGCGGCGCGCTCGAAGCTCTGGTCCTCGATCGCCGCCTCCTTCTCCTTGCGGATCTGGGAGATCTCGTCCTCGAGCTCGCGGTAGTCGGGCGGGGCCTGCATGCGGCGGATGCGCAGGCGGGAACCCGCCTCGTCGACGAGGTCGATCGCCTTGTCGGGGAGGTGGCGGTCGGAGATGTAGCGGTCGGCGAGGTTGGCGGCGGCGACGATCGCCTGGTCGGTGATCGTGACCCGGTGGTGCGCCTCGTAGCGGTCGCGCAGGCCCTTGAGGATCTCGATGGTGTGCGCCACCGAGGGTTCGTCGACCTTGATGGGCTGGAAGCGGCGCTCGAGCGCGGCGTCCTTCTCGAGGTGCTTGCGGTACTCGTCGAGGGTGGTGGCGCCGATGGTCTGCAGCTCGCCCCGGGCCAGCATCGGCTTGAGGATGCTCGCGGCGTCGATCGCCCCCTCGGCGGCGCCGGCACCCACGAGCGTGTGCAGCTCGTCGATGAAGAGGATGATGTCGCCGCGGGTGCGGATCTCCTTCAGCACCTTCTTCAGGCGCTCCTCGAAGTCGCCGCGGTAGCGCGACCCGGCCACCAGCGCGCCGAGGTCGAGGGTGTAGAGCTGCTTGCCGTCGAGCGTCTCGGGGACGTCGCCGGAGACGATGTCGCTGGCGAGGCCCTCGACGATGGCGGTCTTGCCCACGCCCGGCTCGCCGATCAGGACGGGGTTGTTCTTCGTGCGGCGGGAGAGCACCTGCATCACCCGCTCGATCTCCTTCTCGCGCCCGATCACCGGGTCGAGCTTCTTGTCGCGCGCGAGCTGGGTGAGGTTGCGGCCGAACTGGTCGAGGACGAGCGAACCGGAGGGGCTCCCCTCCGCCGAGGGGCCCGACCCCGCCGTGGCGCCCTCCTTCCCGCCGGCGTAGCCGGAGAGGAGCTGGATGACCTGCTGGCGGACGCGGGACAGATCGGCGCCCAGCTTGACGAGGACCTGGGCCGCGACGCCCTCGCCCTCGCGAATGAGGCCGAGGAGGATGTGCTCGGTCCCGATGTAGTTGTGGCCGAGCTGGAGGGCCTCGCGCAACGAGAGCTCGAGGACCTTCTTGGCGCGTGGCGTGAAGGGGATGTGCCCCGACGGGGCCGACCCGCCGTGGCCGATGATCTCCTCGACCTGCGCCCGCACGGCCTCGAGCGAGATCCCGAGCGACTCGAGCGCCTTGGCCGCGACGCCCTCACCCTCGTGGATCAGCCCGAGGAGGATGTGCTCGGTCCCGATGTAGTTGTGGTTCAGCAGGCGCGCCTCTTCCTGCGCCAGCACCACGACCCTGCGAGCCCGATCGGTGAAACGCTCGAACACCCGACAAACCGCCTCTCTCGGATCCTGACGGATCCTCACCGCGCCGGTGGTGGGTCCAGTGTACCGGTGGCCGGTGACACCGGTACCGGCGCCTGCACCGGGACCGTCGCCACCCGGGACCACCCGGATCGCCACCCCGGTATGGATCGACTCCGGGCCCGGCAACCTGAATCCCTATCTCCTGATACCCGGTAAGCACCGCGGCGACCGGAATTGTTCCCGGCGGCCGTTCCGGTTGGTGGGCGGCGGAGGGCTGCCGTAGCCTGCTGCGGATGCAGCCTCTGCGGGCCCTGGGACTCGATCCGCTCGCAGGCGACCTGGAACGGGTCGAGGAGGCGCTCCGGGGATCCGTCCGAAGCGACGACCGGCTCCTCGGCGAGGTGGCCGGCCACCTGGTGGGCGCGGGCGGCAAGCGCCTACGTCCCGCGCTGACCCTGGGAGCGGCCTACGCCGTCTCGGGCGCCGCCACCGTGGCCCCCGAGGTGATCACCGGCGCGGTGGCTGTGGAGCTCGTGCACCTCGGGTCTCTCTACCACGACGACGTGATCGACGAGGCCCAGACCCGCCGCGGCGTCCCCAGCGTCAACGCCCGCTGGAACAACATCGTCGCCATCCTGGCCGGCGACTTCCTCCTGGCCCGGGCTTCCGACCGGGCCGCGTCGCTCGGCGCCGACGTCGCCGGGCTCCTCGCCCGGACCATCGGCGAGCTCTGCCGCGGCCAGGTCCTCGAGCTGCACCACCTCTTCGACGCCGACCGCTCCGAGGAGGCCTACCTCTCGGCCGTCGCCGGCAAGACGGCCGCGCTCTTCGCCACGTCGTGCCGGATCGGCGGGATGGTCTGCGGCCTCGACGAACCGGGCCTCGACGCCCTCGACCGCTTCGGGCACCACCTCGGCATGTGCTTCCAGATCGTCGACGACATCCTCGACACCACGTCGTCGGCCGACGACCTCGGCAAGCCGGCCGGCAACGACCTCCTCGAAGGCGTCTACACGCTCCCCGTGATCTACGCCGTCGGGCGTCACCCGGAGCTGCGTGAGGCTCTGGGCCGCCGACTCGACGACTCCGAGCTCGCCGCGGTCCTGGCGACGGTCCGCTCCGGCGGCGCGGTCGACGACGCCACGGGCGTCGCGCGCGACCACGCGACCAAGGCGGTGGAGGCCCTGCGGGGTGCGGCCGACGGGTTCGATCCCGAGGTGGTCGAGGCCCTGACGCGCCTCGTAGACGGGCTGGTGGTCCGCCGGTCCTGACCCGGTGATCCGGTGACCCCGCGACCACGCGTCGGGATGCCGGCGGGTCGGTCAGGCGGTCCGGACCACCCGGGTCTCCTCCGCATCTCCCGCCGACTCGGGGTCGGCGGCGGCGTCGACTCGGGCCAGGAACTCCAGCACGGCGTCGTTGTACGCGATGGGGGCTTCCACCATCAGGCCGTGGGCGGCGCCCGACAGCACCGCGAGCTCCGCGCCGGGGATCAGCTCGGCGATCTCCTCGGCGTCGCCGAGCGGCGTCAGGGAGTCCTGGGACCCGGTGATGACCAGCGTGGGGGCTCGCACGTGGACGAGCTCGGCCCGGAGCTCGTCGGGGGCGTCGAGGATGGCGTCGATCTGGGCCACGAACGCCTCGGCGGGCTGCTGGAGCACGATGCGGGCCAGGAGGTTGATCCACACCCCGAAACGCCGCTGGATGCGGGGACCGACGAGCCAGTGCAGGGCGTCCTCGCTGAGGGCGCCTATGCCCCGCACCCGCACGATCTCCGCCCACTCGGCGAAGAGCTCCCGCCGCCAGTCGTGGTGGCTGCACGCCGTGCACGCGAGGACGAGGGAGCGGACCCGTTCGGGGTGGAGCACACCGATGATCTGGGCGATGACACCACCCATCGACGCGCCCATGACGTGGGCCTGATCGATGCCTTCCGCGTCGAGGACGGACACGGCGTCGCTCGCCATCCGGTCGAGGTCGTACGGGCCGGGGGGCTTGTCGGACTGGCCCGAACCGCGGTTGTCGACGGCGAGGCAGCGGTAGCGGCGGCCCATGGCGACCCGCTGGAGGGCCCAGCCCCGCGAGTCGGTGCCGAGACCCTGGATCATCAGCAGCGCGGGCGCGTCCCTGCGACCCCACGTCTGGTAGTGGATCTCCGCCCCGTCGTCAGCGAGCACAGTGGGCATACGTCCCCATTGTACCCGGGTGCGGCGGGGCCCAATCCGGACCTAGCCGGCGGCCAGGAGCCGGCCCACGGCCTCCCGGGCGGCCTCGGCCAACTCCGCCGGCGCGAGGGGGTCGTGGAGGTCGCGCGCGCCTAGCTCGAGCGGGCGACCCACGGTGACCTTCCACGGCCGCACCGGAAGGCCGAGCGGTCCCCCCGGTCGGATCGCGACCGGGATGACCGGGAATCCGACGGCCGCCGCGAGGAGGCCCAGCGGGGGGATCCCGGCCCCGGTCCGCAGCCAGGTGGGCCCGAGCGGCACCGCCGCCACGTGGCCGGCCCGCAGGAGCGCCCGCAGGTCGGTCGGGTAGGCGCCGATGGCGCCCAGCTTGCGCACGAGGTCGCCGACGGCCGGCAGGTCGGGGGCGCCAACGACCCGCAGGCGGCGGCCCGTGACCCGCCGGACGGCCATGCCGAGCACCAGCGGCTCGGACAGCCCGAGGCCCCGGTTCGCCACCAGTAGGGCCGGGCCGCGCCGGGGCAGGTTCCGGGGCCTGGCGACATCGACCCTGACCAGGGGGACGAGCGGGGGGAGGACGAAGTCCTGGAGCTGCGGATCAGCCCCGAAGGGGTCGATCAGGTAGCGGCCGCTGATCCGGCTCCGGAGCATCTCGAGGGCGGAACGCGGCGTCTGGACCCGGTCGACGTCGATGCCGTAGTCGTGGCCGTCGATCCCGACGGACCCGGCGGCCGGGCTCACGCGGCCTCCGCCGGCCGCAGGGTGGTGACGGTCGCCCACTCGTAGAGGTCGGTGAGGACCTCCTGGCTGGTCGCCAGCCCCTCGAGCTCCAGCGCGTCGACGGCCCGGCTGCCGTCGGCGGTCCCCCCGTGGCGGAGGACCTCCTCGACGTGGAGCGGCAACGGGGCCCCGGCGAGCTCGGCCATGCGCCGCGCCACGACCCACCCCACGCCCGCGACCGGGAACGGCAGGCGGTTGCCTGCCCGGACGGCCTGCCACGGGGTCGCGGCGCCCGGACCCACCAGGTTCAGGGCGCCGTCGTGGGCCCGCAGCAGCGCCTCGGCGGCGGCCCGGGCGGCGTCGCGGGCGTCGACGAGACCGAAGGCCGGGTCGGCGAACGCCGGCACCGGCACCACCGGCAGGCGGAGCAGGCGGCCGAGCGGGCTGGGGACGTGCGAGGCCACCACGGGCGCCATGCGCAGCGCGCACACCGGGATGCCGAGCCCGCGGCCGACGCGGGTGGCCAGGGCCTCGACGTCGAGGCACATCCGCCCGTAGGGGGTGGTCGGCGCGACGGGGACCTCTTCGTCTGGGACGCTCGGGCGACCGCGCCCCCGCCCGTAGACCGCGAGGCCGCTGCGCACCACCACACGCTCCAGGGCACCGGTGCGGGCGGCCGCACCCAGCGCGGCGGCGGTGGCGGCCTCCGTCCGCTCCTCCGCGGAGGCCGGGCCCATGCGGGCGTGCGGCTCGTAGACCCCGATGTGAGCGAGCGCCTCGGGGGCGAAGTCGGCCACGAACGCGGCCAGGCGCTCGCCGTCGCGGGGATCGATCCGGTGGAAGGACGCGCGCCGCAGGCGCCGGCGAGGAGGCAGGAAGTCGACGCCGGCGATCTCGTCGACGTCGGGGTGCACCTCCAGGATCTGGGCCACCGCGGTCCCGAGCTCGCCCCCCATGCCCGTCACCAGTACCCGCACTCGGATACCCCCGTGTCCCTCGGTCGCCTCAGTCCTCGACCGGCGCTTCGGGACGGAGCGTCGGGAAGAGGACGACCTCCCGGATCGAGGACACCCCGGCCAGGAGCATGACCAGCCGGTCGACCCCGATGCCGAGGCCGCCGCACGGCGGCATACCGTACTCCAGGGCCCGGAGGAAGTCGTCGTCCACACCGTGGGCCTCGTCGTCGCCGGCGGCCCGGAGCCGGGCCTGCTCCTCGAGCCGGCGGCGCTGGTCGACGGGGTCGTTCAGCTCGCTGAACGCGTTGGCCAGCTCGCGGCCCAGCACCACGGCCTCGAACCGCTCCACCAGGGCGGGATCGTCGCGGTGGACACGCGCCAGGGGCGACACCTCGAGCGGGTAGTCGGTCACGAACACCGGCCCCACGAGCTGCGGCTCCACCACCTTCTCGTAGATCTCCGTCACCACCTTGCCGGGCCCCCACGAGGGATCGGGCTCCACCCCCGCGGCGACGGCGGCCCGGTGCAGCTCGGCACCCGGTCGGGCCGGGTGCACGTCGAGACCGGCGTGCCGCCGGATCAGGTCGAGCATCGAGGCCCGCTCCCACGGCGGGGCCAGGTCGACCGTGGTGCCGTCGACCTCGACGGTGGTGCGCCCGAGGGTTGCGCGCGCCACCTCGGCCACGACCTCCTCGGTGAGCGTCATCATGTCGGTGTAGTCGGCGAACGCCTGGTAGGCCTCGAGCATCGTGAACTCGGGGTTGTGGCGGGTCGACAGGCCCTCGTTGCGGAACACCCTCCCGATCTCGAAGACCCTCTCCATCCCGCCCACGATCAGGCGCTTCAGGTGCAGTTCGAGCGCGATGCGCAGCACGAGATCGAGGTCGAGGGCGTTGTGGTGGGTCACGAACGGTCGGGCGGCCGCGCCGCCGGCCTGGTGGTGCAGGACGGGCGTCTCGACCTCCACGAACCCGCGGTCGTGGAGCTGGCGACGCAGCGCGTCGAGGGCGTCGGAGCGCAGCCGGGCCACCCGGCGGGCGTCCTCGTTGACGATCAGGTCGACGTACCGGCGCCGGAACCGGGTGTCGACGTCGGCCAGGCCGTGCCACTTGTCGGGCAGGGGGAGCAACGCCTTGGCGAGCAGGGTCGCCTCGGCGACCTTCACGCTCAGCTCCCCCTTCCGGGTGGTCATCACGGTGCCCCGGGCCCCCACCCAGTCGCCGAGGTCCAGGGCGCGGAAGGCGTCGAGGGGCCCGGCCCCCATCTCCCGCTCCGACGCGAAGAGCTGGATCGTCCCCGACCCGTCGCGCAGCGTCCCGAACACCAGTCGCCCCTGGTCGCGCCGCAGCACGAGGCGCCCGGCGACGCTCACCTCCACGTCGGTCTCGGTCCCGGGGTCGAGGGCTCCGAACTCGGCGTGCAGCGACGCCGCGTCGCGGTCGCGGTCGTAGCGCACCGGGTAGGGGTCGCCGCCGTGCGCGCGGATCTCCTCGACCCGGGCGAGGCGCCGGTCCCGCTCCTCGTCGGTCACTGGTTCCTCTCGAAGATGATCCGGAGCCCGTGCAGGGTGAGCCAGGGCTCGTCGTGCTGGATCGTGCGGGAGTGCGGCTTGATCATCTCGACGAGGCCGCCCGTGGCCACCACCGTGCACGGTCCCAGCTCGGCCTCGAATCGCTCGACGAGGGCGTCGACCTGGCCCGTGAACCCGTAGACCGATCCCGACTGGATCGACTCGATCGTGGACTTGCCGATCACGTTCCTGGGCGCGACGAACTCGACCCGCCGCAGCGCGGCCGCGCGCCCGAACAGCGCGTCCATCGAGATCTCTATGCCGGGGAAGATCGCCCCGCCCAGGTACTCGCCGTTCGCGCTGACGGCCTCGATCGTGTTGGCGGTCCCGAAGTCGACGACGATCGTGGGGCCGCCGTAGAGGTCGTAGGCCGCCACGGCGTTGGCGATCCGGTCGGCCCCCACCTCCTTGGGGTTGTCGTAGAGGATCGCCATCCCGGTGCGTACACCCGGCTCGACGACCAGGGCGGGGGTGCCGAAGTAGCGCTCCGTCATCTCCCGCATCGCGGCGGTCACGCGCGGGACCCCCGACGAAACGGCGACCCCGGTGATCTCGGAATCGAACGAGAACCCGTGGAAGCCGAGGAACTGCTGGATCAGGAGCGCCAGCTCGTCGGAGGTCCGGTCGGCGACGGTCGCGATCCGCCAGTGGTCCTCGAGCTCCGCGTCGCGGAACAGGCCGATGACGGTCTGGGTGTTGCCGACGTCGACGGCCAGCAGCATCTTCACCTCACCTCAGGTCGAAACCGATGTCGAGCGCGGGGGCGGACTGCGTGATCGACCCCGACGAGATCAGGTCGGCGCCGGCCTCGGCGTACGCCGCGACCGTCGCGAGGGTCACGCCGCCCGACACCTCCACCAGGAAGCCGGGCGGCGCCGTGGCGCGCGCCCGCTCCACGCAGGCCCCGACCTGCTCGGGGGTCATGTTGTCGAGGAGCACCATGGTCGCCCCGGCCGCGATCGCCTCCTCCATCTGGGCGGGCCGGTCGCACTCGACCTCGACGCCGCGGCCCGGCCACGCCTCCCGGGCCCGGCGGACGGCCTCGGCGATGGTCACGCCCCCGAGGTGGTTGTCCTTGACGAGCACGAGCTCGGAGAGGTTCCCGCGGTGGTTGGCCCCGCCTCCGGCGCGCACCGCGGCCTTCTCCAGGGCCCGCAGGCCGGGAAGCGTCTTGCGAGTGTCGAGGATGCGGGCGTGGCCACCGGCGCGCTCCACGAACGCCCGGGTCACGGTCGCGACCCCCGAGAGGTGGCACAGGAAGTTGAGGGCGCTGCGCTCGCCGGTGAGGATCGGGCGCAGCGGCCCGCTGATCGTCCCCACCAAGGTGCCGGAGTCGAGGAGGGAGCCGTCGGGACCCGACCACGCGACCACCACCGCCGGGTCGAGGCGGCGGTACACCTCGGTGGCGCAAGCCGTCCCGGCCAGGACCCCGGGCTCGCGGGCCACGACGTCGACCGCGGCGGTGGCCTCCACCGGCACCAGCGCGGCGGTGACGTCGCCGAGAGGGCCGAGATCCTCGGCCAGGGCGCGCTCGACCGCGTCGCGGACCGCGCCGGCGGGAGGCTCGACGGGCACTCCGCTCACGGCGCTCACGGCACCGCCTCGGGTTGCGGGACGGCGAGGGGGGCGAACGAGACGGCTGCTCCGCCGCCCCCACCCACGGCCACGAACCGGCCGAGGAACCGCTCCGACGCCGAGGGGTGGTCGAGGCGGATGTGGGCGCCGCGGGACTCCTCCCGGGCCGTGGCCGCTGCTACCAGTACCCGGGCCACCGCGACCAGCCCGCGCAGCTCCCGTGCCGCCCTCCCCCCGGCCGACGCGCCCGGATCGGACGCGACCGCCTCGACGGCGGCGGCGGCCCGGGCCAGGGAGGCCGAATCGCGCCGGACCCCGGCGTCGCGCGTGAGGGCGCCCTGGAGCGTGGCGAGCGCGGCCGCGGTGGACGCCGCGGGTGTTCCTACCTCCGGTTCGGATCCCCGAGGGGGCTCGGATGCGGGCACCGGTGCCGGCGGTTCCGCCGGCACGAGCGGGGTCAGGTCGCGGAGCACCCCGGTCGGGTCGGGGCCGTCCTTGCCCCGCCGGATCGCGGCCGCGACCCGTGGCGCGAACACCAGCCCGTCGAGCAGCGAGTTCGACGCTAGGCGGTTGGCGCCGTGGACGCCCGAGCAGGCCGTCTCGCCGCACGCCCACAACCCCGCCAGCGTGGTGGCGCCGTCGAGGTCGGTCGCCACGCCCCCGGACAGGTAGTGCGCCGCGGGCGCGACGGGCAGGCGGTCGTGCTGGGGATCGAGGCCGAGCGAGCGGCACGAGGCGGCGAGGGTGGGGAAGCGGCGCGCGACCTCGGGGATGCCGGTGGCGTCGAGCCACAGGTGGTCGAGGCCACGGTCGACCATCCGGCTGGCCATCGCCCGGGACACCACGTCGCGGGGCGCCAGGTCGGCCATGGGGTGCTCGGAGGCCATGAAGGCTTCGCCGCGCTCGTCGCGCAACACCGCGCCCTCGCCTCGCAGCGCCTCGGACACGAGCGGCCGGGGCATGGTGGGGGTGTGGAGCGCGGTGGGATGGAACTGCATGAACTCGACGTCGGCGACGGCTGCACCCGCGGCGAGGGCCATGGCGAGGCCGTCGCCGGTCGAGAGGCGGGGGTTCGTGGTGACGGCGTAGAGCTGCCCGGCGCCGCCGGTGGCGAGGAGCGTGTGGCGGGCCTCGAACGCCGCCGGGCGTCCCTGCGGGTCGACGGCCTCCACCCCGGTGCAGCGACCGGCGGCCACCCGCAGACCCGTGGTGAACCAGCCCTCCCGGACCTCTATCCCGGGCTGGGCCCGGACCGACGCCACGAGGGCGCGCTCGATCTCCGCGCCGGTGGCGTCGCCCCCGGCGTGCACCACCCGGGCCAACGAGTGGCCGCCCTCCCGGGCCAGGGCCGGCTCCCCCGAGGGCCCGTGGGTGTCGAAGGCCGCGCCGAGGGCCTGGAGCTCACGCACCCGGGCCGGCCCCTCGTTCACCAGCACCCGGACCGCGTCGACGTCGCAGAGCCCGGCCCCGGCCGCCAGCGTGTCGGCCAGGTGCCGGTCGGGCGAGTCGGAGGGCGCGAGGGCGGCGGCCACGCCCCCCTGGGCGTACCGGGTGGCCGAGTGGCTGAGCTCCCCCTTGGTGAGCACGAGGACGGCGAGCCCCGACCCGGCAGCCCACCGCGCCGCGGTCAGCCCCGCGACGCCACTGCCCACCACCACGAGGTCGTACACGGGGCGACCGTCAACCGCCGGCGGCGGTGGCACCCGGCGCGCTCGCGGCGGGCGGGTAGCGGCCCGGCCGCACCGGCCTCAACCCGGCGCTCACCGGGCGGTTGGCGTCGTCGACGTGGACGACGCGCGGCTCGTACCCCTCGAGCTCGTCGGCCTCGTAACCGGCGTAGGTGATCACGATCACCTTGTCGCCGGGCTGCACCAGGCGCGCCGCGGCGCCGTTGACGACCACCTCGCCCGAGCCCGCCTCCCCGCGGATGGCGTAGGTCTCGAACCGGGCCCCGTTGTCGATGTCGAGGACGTGCACCTGCTCGTGGTCGAGGATGTCGCCCAGGCGCATGAGCTCCGGGTCGATGGTGATCGACCCGACGTAGCCGAGGTCGGCGCCGGTGACGGTGGCGCGGTGGATCTTCGACTTCATCATCGTGCGGCGCACGGGGACTCGCTTTCTTCGGCGGGGACGACGATACCGAGATCGGCCTCGGAACCGCCGGGGGTCACGTCGAGCACGACGTTGTCGATCAGGCGGGTGGAACCGACCCGGACGGCCACGAGCACGGCCGTGGAGCCGTCGAGGGTCTCCACCGGCCGAAGCTCGGCGGCGTCGACGACCGCCACGTACTCGGGGCGGAGCTCCGGCGCGCGGGCGAGCACCCGGCGGACCTCGGCCTCCACGGCCGTGGCGGAGCGCTCGCCGCCCTCCACCGCGGCGGCCGCGGCACGGAGGCTCTCCGGAATCGCGCGCGCCGACTCGCGCCGGGCCTCGGAGAGGTACGCGTTGCGGCTGGACAGGGCGAGGCCGTCGTGGTCCCGGACGAGCGGGCAGCCCACCACCTCGACGGGCAGGTCGAGGTCGGCGACCAGCCGCCGGACGACCGCGAGCTGCTGGAAGTCCTTGCGCCCGAAGTAGGCCGTCGACGGCCCGACGATGGAGAAGAGCTTGGTGAGGACGGTGGTCACGCCGTCGAAGTGGGTCGGGCGCGACGCCCCGCACAGGACGTCGGTCAGGCCGGCCACGTGGACGGTGGTGCGCGACCCCCCCGGGTACATCTCGTCGACGGGCGGGGCGAACACGACGTCGACGCCCTCGGACGCCGCCACCTCGGCGTCGGCCTCCAGATCACGCGGGTAGGCCGAGAAGTCCTCGTCGGGACCGAACTGGAGCGGGTTCACGAAGACCGTGAGCACGACGAGGTCGGAGGCGCCGCGGGCGGCCCGGAGCAGCGAGCGATGCCCGGCGTGGAGTGCACCCATCGTGGGGACCAGGCCGACCCGCAGGCGCGCCTCGCGTGCCTCGCGGCACAGGCCGCGCAGATCGTCGACCCGGGTGACGACGTTCACGACGCCGCGGAGGGGTTGTCGGGCACGTGAGGATCCCTTCGGTTCCAGCCCCGGGCGGGTGCCGGACTACGGGTTCTCCGGATGTCTCAATCGTACCCCGGCCGGGCGCACACCCGGCCACGCGGCCGGCGCGCCGGGTGCCATCCGCTCGACCAGGGCGGGGTCGAGGTCGCGCAGCGGCGCGAGCACGAAGCCCCGCTCGAGGAGACGGGGGTGCGGCACGACGAGGTCGGGCTCGTTGAGGTGCTCCTCGCCCACCAGGAGGACGTCGACGTCGAGGGTGCGGGGACCCCACCGCTCGGTGCGCTCCCGGTGCTCGTGGTCCTCCAGCGCGAGGGCCACGGCCAGCAGCGCGGCGGCCTCGAGGTCGGTCTCGACGGCCACCACGGCGTTCAGGTGGTCGGGCTGCGGAGGACCGCCCACCGGCTCCGTCTCGTACACCGACGACAGGCCCGTGACCCGGAGCCCCGCCGCGGCCAGCCCGTCGACCGCGGCCTGGAGGTGGGCGAGGCGATCGCCGACGTTGGACCCGATCCCGAAGTAGACGGTGCGGGCGACCACGGGCGGCGTCATCGCTCGAGCGTCACCGCTACGTGGTCAACGCGCACGCCGAGAGGTGGGGCCAGCTTCCGGACGGTCACCTGCACCCGGGTCACGCGCGGGTCGGTCCGGCACTCGGACGCGATCCGGGTCGCGAGGCGCTCGAGCAGGTGGTGCGACTCGCCGGTGACCACGGCGACGGCCCGCTGCGCCACCACGCCGTAGTCGACGGTGTCGTGGAGCGAATCGCTCTCGCCGGCGGCGGACAGGTCGACGTCGAGCACCAGGTCGACGGCGAAGGGCTGCGGCCGGGACCGCTCCTCCGGCTCGACGCCGTGTATCCCCATGGCCGCCAGCCCGGAGACGCTTATCCGGTCCACGGCCCGGTCCCGCGTCGGAGTTTGCCGTCGAGGGTCGCGGCGACGATCTCGCGCCCCTCGGCCCCTACCTGGCGGCGGGCGAGCCGCTCCATGAGGAGGGTCGCCTGCGGACCCTGGGCGACCTTGCCCACGTAGATCAGGTAGCCGGCCAGGACTCCGAGCAGGCGGTCGCCGAACTCCTCGTGGTGCACGAGCACCCGGGCGGCGGGGTCGTCGAGGAGCGACGCCAGCGTCTCGTAGACGGCCGGGAGCGTCTCGGGCATCTCGTCGGGTCGACCGAGGGGGACCTGCCGGTAGCCGAGCCCGAACTCCTCGTAGGCGTGGAGGTTGTGAGGCGAGGAGAGGAGCGAGAGCACGTGCGTGAAGCCGGTCCGGGCCAGCCACACCAGCTCCTCCTGGCGGCGCACCTTGCGGTGGTTGCGGGCGAAGCCCCCCGGCCGCTCGGATCCCGCCAGGCGGTCCTTGACCACCCAGAAGAAGCAGCGCGGCTCGAGCCCCTGGGCCCAGCGACCCCGTAGCGTGCTCATGCCGCCCGGCCGGTCGCCCGCAGGGCGCCGAGGAGCGCGGCGGCGGTGGCGGCTCCGGCCACGGAGTGGACCCGTACCGCGGCCGCCCCCCTGTCGAAGGCCCACACGACGGTGGCCAGGGTCGCGTCGTCGCGGTCGGACGGGTCGGGAGCCCCGGCGATGCGGCCCAGGAAGGCCTTGCGGGACGTGCCCACCAGGATCCGCGCACCGCTGCGCTCGGCGAGCACGTCGAGGCGGGCGAGCAGGGCGAGGTTGTGCGCGACGGTCTTGCCGAAGCCGATGCCGGGGTCGGCGAGGATCGCCGGCCGCGCCACGCCGGCCGCGACCGCCGCGTCCACCCGCCCGGCCAGGAAGGCGCCCACCTCGGCGACCACGTCGTCGTAGCGGGGATCGTCCTGCATGTCGGCCGGAGTGCCCTTCATGTGCATGGCCACGTACCCGGATCCGGCCGCGGCGACGAGGGGGAGCATGGCGGGGTCGTGGAGCCCGGCCGACACGTCGTTCACCACCGACGCGCCGGCGTCGAGGGCGGCCTCGGCCACCGCGGCCTTGCGGGTGTCGACGCTGACCGGCACCCCCGAGGCCCGGGCGAGGTCGCGGATCACCGCCACGACCCGCCGGCGCTCCTCATCGGCACGGACGGGACCGGCTCCGGGCCGGGTGGACTCCCCACCCACGTCGACCACGTCGGCCCCCGCGGCGGCCAGCTCCAGGCCGTGGGCCACCGCGGCGTCGTGGTCGAGGTAGCGGACCCCGTCGGAGAACGAATCGGGCGTCACGTTCACGACACCTACGATGACCCCCGGCCGCGGGGCCAGCTCCGACCAGTCGAACACGCGCGGTCAGGGTAGCGGGCGCCGGCCCCCCGTACCCCCGGCGCCCCCCGGTGCCGCCTAGCGCCGCGAGTGGTTGGAGAGCAGCGACATCGCCTCGGCCCGGGTCGCCGCGCTGTCGCGGAACAGGCCCCGGACCGCGGAGGTGACCGTGACCGAACCGGGCTTCTTGACCCCCCGCATCGACATGCACAGGTGCTCGGCCTCGATCACGACGAAGGCGCCCTCGGGTCGGAGCACCTCGACGATGGCGTCGGCGATCTGGGTGGTCAGGCGCTCCTGCACCTGGGGGCGGTGCGCGAACCCCTCCACCAGCCGGGCCACCTTCGAGAGCCCGGTGATCCGGCCGTCGGCGCCGGGGATGTACGCGACGCTGGCCCAGCCCCGGAACGGCACCAGATGGTGCTCGCAGAGGCTGTAGAGGGGGATGTCGCGGACCATGATCATCTCGTCGTGACCGGCGGCGAAGGTCACCTCGAGATGGTGGGCCGGATCCTCGGTCAGGCCCGAGAACAGCTCCGCGTACATCGCCGCCACCCGCCGGGGGGTCCGTTGCAGCCCGTCACGGTCGGGATCCTCGCCGATGGCCTCCAGGATCTCCCGTACCGCCCGGGCGATCCGGTCGACGTCGATACCGGGGGCCGGGTCGGTCACGGATGCCGGCGACCGCGCTCGTCGGCGCGGTGGGGCGAGGGGGCGGAGGGCGCGGCGTCGGTGGCCGCCACCGCGGAGGGGCGGCCGGCGCCCGCGTCGGCCGGGGGAGCATCGACCGGGCGGTTCCACGCCGCCGCCGCGGCCAGGACCTCCTGGACCCGGTCGGTGTCGAGGGTCTCCTTCTCGACGAGCTCCCGGCTGAGGGAGTCGAGGACGGGCCGGTTCGCCTCCAGGATCCGCCGGGCCGTGTGGTGGGCCGAATCGACCAGCGCCCGGACCTCGACGTCGATCCGGGACGCCACCGCCTCGGAGTAGTCGGGGGTGCTCGTGAGGTCACGCCCGAGGAACACCTCCCCCTGCGGCTGGCCGAGGCGCACCGGGCCCAGGACGTCGCTCATCCCGTACTCGGTCACCATCTGGCGGGCGATGGTGGTGGCGCGCTCGATGTCGTTCTGCGCCCCGGTGGTGGGGTCGGAGAACACCAGCTCCTCGGCCGTCCGGCCCCCCAGGAGCATCGCCAGCTCGTCGACCAGCTCGCTGCGCGTGACGAGGAACCGATCCTCCATCGGGAGGGTGAGCGTGTACCCGAGCGCCCGGCCCCGCGGGATGATCGAGACCTTGTGGACGGGGTCCGTGTGCGGCAGGGCGTGAGCCACCAGCGCGTGCCCGGCCTCGTGGTAGGCGATGACGCGCTTCTCGCGATCGGAGATCAGCCGGCTCCGCCGCTCCGGGCCGGCCATGACCCGGTCGATCGCCTCCTCGAGCTGGATCAGCCCGATGCGGTCGAGGCCGTGGCGGGCGGACAGGAGCGCCGCCTCGTTCATCAGGTTGCCGAGGTCGGCACCCGTGAAACCCGGCGTGCGGCGGGCGATCACGTCGAGGTCGACGCCCTCGGCGAGGGGCTTGCCCCGGGCGTGGACGTCGAGGATGGCCCGCCGGCCCTCGCGGTCGGGCCGGTCGACCACGACCTGGCGGTCGAAGCGGCCGGGCCGCAGCAGCGCGGGGTCGAGGATGTCGGGCCGGTTCGTCGACGCGAGGAGGATCACACCGGTGGTCTGGTCGAAGCCGTCCATCTCGACGAGGAGCTGGTTGAGGGTCTGCTCGCGCTCGTCGTGCCCGCCACCGAGACCGGTGCCGCGCTGGCGGCCGACGGCGTCGATCTCGTCGACGAAGACGATCGCCGGCGCGGCCGCCTTGGCCTGCTCGAACAGGTCACGGACCCGGGACGCGCCGACACCCACGAACATCTCGACGAAGTCGGAACCGCTGATCGAGAAGAACGGCACCCCGGCCTCGCCGGCGACGGCCTTGGCCAGGAGCGTCTTGCCCGTACCGGGCGGCCCGTAGAGCAGGACGCCCTTGGGGATCTTGGCGCCCATGGCCTGGAAGCGGGCGGGGGCGGCCAGGAACTCCTTGATCTCCTGGAGCTCCTCGACCGCTTCGTCGAGGCCGGCGACGTCGGCGAAGGTGACCGCGGGCTGCGACTGCGAGACGGGCTTCGCCCGCGATCGTCCGAAGCCCATCATCCGTCCGCCGCCCTGCACCTGGCGGATCACGAAGATCACGAGCCCCATGAGGAGCAGGAACGGCAGGAATGAGAACAGGGCGCCCAGCCACGGGTTCTGGGCCTGGGTGTCGACCCGGAAGTCGGGCACCCCCGCCTCGATGATCTCGTCCTGCACGTCCCCCGCCGAGCGCGCCGCGATGTGGACCTGGAAGCGCGACCCGTCGGTGGTGGTGCCCTCGACCCGGTTGTCGCGGTCGTAGAGGACCGCCTTCTCCACCCGGCCCTTGGCCAGCTCCGAGCGGAACCGGCCGAGGTCGATCTCGCGGGGCGCGGACCCCCCGAAGATCGAGCGCACGGCGACGAAGCCGACGACCACGACCACGACGGCGGCGGCCGCGGCGAGGACCCGGCGGCGTCTGGTCACGCTCTATCCCCCCTCACTCCGGCAGGTGGCCCGTGTACTCCGCGACGTAGGGCAGGTTGCGGTACCGCTCGACGACGTCGAGCCCGTAACCGACCACGAAGGCCGGGGGGATGCGGAAGCCGACATACCTGAGGTCGGGATCGTCACGTTGCAGCCCTTCCTTGAGCAGAAGGGTGCACACCTCCAGGGAGGCGGGTCCGCGGGCGGCCAGGTTGCGCCGGAGGTAGGCGAGGGTGAGGCCGGAGTCGACGATGTCCTCGACGATGAGCACGTGACGACCGGTGAGCTCCACGTCGAGGTCCATGAGGATGCGGACCACCCCGCTGGTGCGGGTGGCGGCCCCGTACGACGACACGGCCATGAAGTCGAACTCGACGGGGAGATCGATCGCTCGGGCGAGGTCGCTCATGAAGACGAAGGCGCCCTTGAGCACCCCGACGAGGAGCGGCGGGTCGTCGCCGTAGTCGTGGGTGATCTCCTTGCCGAGCGCGGCGACCCGTTCCTGGATCTCGTCGGCCGCGACGACCGTGCGCCCGAGGTGGGGATCGCTCACCCGGGACACGGTAACCCACCCGGACGGGCCGCTCGTCAGCGGCCCGGGGCATCGGGCCCGTGCACGGCGAGGCGGCCCCGGCTCCGGCCGACGCGCCGCCCGCCGGCGATCTCGGTGGCCCGCGCCTCGCCTCGCGCCACGGCCAGCACCCGCTCGACCTCGGCCTCCGAGGGCGGGGGTGGCCCCAGCCAGGACCTGATCACCCGCCGGGCCACGACCGGCTCGACCGCGGCGAGCCCGCCGGCGGACAGGCCGCCGTCGCCGGAGGCGAGCGTCGACGCCGCCTCGGCGGCGAGCCGGTCCAAGAACGCGGACTCGAGACGCAGGACCCGGGCCTGGCGGGCGAGGACCGGCACCACGTCGCGCTCGGCGACGTCGTCCAGGGCCGGGAGGAGCTCGCGGCGCACCCTCACCCGGCGGAAGGCGGGGTCCCGGTTCATCGGGTCGGCCAGGGGTTCGATGCCGAGGCGAAGGCAGATCTCGACGGTCTCGGACCGCCGTAGGTCGAGGAGCGGGCGGGCGAGGGCTCCCCGGCGGGCGGCCATGCCGGCGAGGCCGGCGGATCCGCTGCCCCGGAGGAGGTTGAGGACGACCGTCTCGGCCTGGTCGTCCATCGTGTGGCCGGTCAGCACCGCCGAGGCGCCTTCGGCGACCCGGACCGCTTCGAGCGCCTCGTAGCGCGCGGCCCGCGCCCGCGCCTCGAGGTTCGAGCCGGCGGCCACGTCGACCGCGACGACGATCCCGCGGACGCCCAGACGCGCCGCGATCGCCGTCGCCGCCCCGGCGTCGGCGTCGCTGCCGGCGCGCAGGCCGTGGTCCACGTGCACCGCCACCGGGTCCAGCCCGGCCTCCGCGGCCAGAGCCAGCAGCGCGACCGAGTCGGCTCCGCCGGAGAACCCGACCACCACGGGCGGGTCGATGCCCTCGACGGCCGCCGCGAACCGGGCGGCAGGGGGGAGAGGGCCGGTCAAGCCGTCCCGCCACCCGGCACGGCACCGAGAGCGCCGGGCGCGCCGGGCGCGCCGGGGCCGTCGACCCGCTCGAGCCACCGGGTCGGATGCGAGAGCTCGTCGAGGGTGGGCAGCATCGCCGGGGCGCGCCAGACCGGGTCGAGCCCGCGTGGCCCCGCTTCGAGGACCACGGCCTCGCAGAACTCCTCTCCCAGCCGGTACTGGCTCATCTTCAGCTCGAGGCCGAGGGCCTTCTGGATCGCGCCCGTCCAGCCGCCGGCCGCGCGGCGCGCCTGCAGCACCGCCGACATCCGGCCCTGCCCGGCCACGTGGACCCGCCCGAGGCCGTTCATCACCAGGTTCCCGTGACCCTCGAGGAGGGCCATCAGGGCCTGCACCTCGTCGAGCAGGGCGCGCTGGTCGTCGGTGGCCAGGAGACCCACCAGACCGCCGTCGTCGAGCGGGTTGCGTCCCGCCCTGACGTCGTCGGCCGCCCGGCCCAGCGCGCGCACCAGCCGGCGGGGATCCGGGGCGGCCACGGCCAGGACCCGCCCGACCAGGTCCAGGAAGTGGCCCCGCAGCCACGGGACCCCGGTGAACTGCGCCCGGTGGGTCACCTCGTGGAGCGCGATCCACCGCCGGAACTCGAGGGGTCGGAACGCGAACCGCTTCTCGAGCTCCAGGACGTTGGCCCCCACGTAGAAGACGGTGTCGCCGGCGGAGTCACCGGCGACGCCCACGCCGTCGTCCGGGTCGCCGACGACGAGGTCGTACTGGCCCAGTACCCGCCTCGACACGTATCCGAGCAGGACCCCCAGCTCGGCGGCCGCCACCCCCCGACCGAGGGGAGCCGCCGGGCTGCGGGCGAGGCGGGCGCCGACGCGCTCCGACAACGGGCGCAGCAGGCGGCGCATGGAGACGACGTTGACGTCGATCCAGGCCGGCCGGTCGAGCACCGCGGCCCGCGCCTCACCGGGCGCGCGCAGCCCGGTGAAGTCGGCGACCAGCGCCTCGGCCTCGGTGGTCACCGCGTCGAAGTCGTTCCCGAGGGACGCACCGAGATAGGAGTCGGCGATGGGAGGGCGGCCGGCGAAGCGGTGCGCGATCCGCGCCGCCAGGCGCCAGTCGACGATCTCGGGAGGCCGGGACCCCGGAGGGCCGGCAGGGCCGGCCGGGGTGGCCTCCACCCCTTAGCGCCCCCGGTACCGGGGGAGCGTGACCTTGACGACGTAGCCGACGACGACCGCGACCACGATGAGCACGGCGCTGCCGAAGAGGATCGGCGCCAACCAGAAGTGCCAGGGCTTGGCCTCGGCCACGACGGCCGTGGACGCGGACGCCGGTGCCGCGGTGGCGACGAGCAGCGCCGCGACCAGCGCGATCATGCGAACGGTTCTCACCTGGGGTCCTCCCGTCGGGCTCGCCGGCGAGGGCTCATCGTAGAGGGACGCTCACGCCTCGGGCGACGTGTAGCCCAGCGCCTCGGCGATGCGTCGCTTCAACTCCGGCGGGACCTCGTCGCGGCACTTCATGGCGATCACCTGGCGGAGCTCCATCTCGAAGTCGTAGCCCTGGGCGCAGGGAGGGCACTCGTCGAGGTGGCGCAGGATCTCGCGGCGGCGCCAGACCGTGAGCTCCCCGTCGAGGAAGCCGTAGATCTTGTGGATCGCGTCGTCGCAGTCCATCGTCTCCGCCGACCGCCTCCACCGGCGGCCTCTCCCGGCTGCCACTACTGACCCGCCACCCCGCTCGGAGCCCCCGATACGAGGCCTCGTTCCTCGGCCAAGGACCACAACCTCTTCTGGAGCCGCTTTCTTCCTCGGTGCAGCCGGCTCATCACGGTTCCGATGGGAACGTCCATGATGTCGGCGATCTCCTTGTAGGAGAAGCCCTCGACGTCGGCGAGCAGCACCGCCATGCGGAAGGTGTCGGGGAGGGCCTCCACGGCCTCCTTGACCACCGCCTCCGGGATCTTGTCGAGGATCTCGCTCTCGGCGCTCCGGGAGGCCTCGACGGCCTCCAGGCCGCCGAGGCGGCGGAACAGGTAGAAGTCCTCGCCGTCGTCGAGCTCCACCTGCTCGGGCCGGCGCTTTCGGGCCCGGTACATGTTGATGTAGGTGTTGGTGAGGATCTTGTAGAGCCAGGCCTTGAGGTTGGTGCCCTCGCGGAAGCCCCCGAACCCGCGGTAGGCGCGAAGGTACGTCTCCTGGACGAGGTCCTCGGCGTCGGCCGGGTTGCGCGTCATGCGCAGTGCCGCGGAGTAGAGCGCCGACATGTAGGGCATCGCCAGCTCGGCGAAGTCCGCCTGATCGGCCATCGCGGCCAGGTTACCGAAACGGTCGCGGAGCCGGAGAAGGGACTCGAACCCTTGGCCTGCTCATTACGAGTGAGCGGCTCTGCCGTCTGAGCTACTCCGGCGCGGCTGGGGAGTCTACCGGTTGGACGCACCGGCCCCGACCGGTGCCGGCAGGTGGAGGAGCAGGCGTTCGAGCAGGAGGTTCTCGACCGGGTTGAGCTCCAGTGCCGCCCGAGCCGTGGCGACGGCCTCGAGCCCGTCCAGGCTCGCCGCCGGGCTCAGCATCGGCAAGGTCCGGTCGGTGTTGAGCGGCGGGCCCGGAGCGACCAGGACGTCGCGGTAGACGCTCTCCACAGCGCTCAGCCCCTCGGCCAGGGCGTCGGCGCGGACCCGGCGGTCCTCGCGCTTGTGGCGACGCGCCAGGCGCCTGCGCATCGCCAGCGCGGTTCG
The DNA here is from genome assembly GCA_020846855.1 of Acidimicrobiia bacterium. Taxonomy (GTDB): domain Bacteria; phylum Actinomycetota; class Acidimicrobiia; order IMCC26256; family JADLDD01; genus JADLDD01. The sequence continues at coordinate 37,699 of JADLDD010000006.1, forward strand.
CTCGGGGTAGCCGGCGCCCTCCAGCTCCGACAACAGCTCGGCCTCCTCGGCCTCGTGGCCGGCCCGGACCCCCGCCGCCGCGGCGTCGAGAGCGGCGCCGAGCTCGTCGACGAGGAGCAGCACCCGCGCGCCGGTGCCGTCGATGCGGGCGGGCACCCCGGCGAACGCGGCCCGCAACTCCCGCCACGGACCGGCGAGCGCCCGCGCCCGGTCGATGCGCCCACCGGCGAGGCGGGCGACGAGCTCGGCTTGGGGATCGGGCGCCAGCGCCGCGACGACGGCGTCACGCCCGGGTGCCGGCACGTCGATGCGGCGGCAGCGGGACCGGACGGTGTCGAGGAGCTCCTCGGGCGAGCCCGTCACCAGGATCAGGACGGACCGCGGCGGCGGCTCCTCGAGCGTCTTGAGCAGCGCGTTCGCGGCCTCGGGCCGCATCCGCTCGGCCTCGAACAACAGGAGGACCTTGCGGTCGCCCTCGACGGGGCTCCGGAACGCCTCGGCGACCACCCGGTCGCGGATGTCCTCCTGCACGGCGTAGGTGCTCCCCGCCGGCTCGATCTCGACGACGTCGGGGTGCACGCCCCTACCGACCCGGGCCGCGGCGCCTTCGGGGTCGGGGCCCCCGATCAGTTCGCCGGCCAGCGCGCGGGCGGCGTCCTCGGCCCCCGAGCCGCGGGGGCCGGCCACCAGGTAGGCGTGGACGGGGCGGGCGGCGGCCGGAGGTGCCGTCATCCGCCCCCCTCCCCGGCGCCGGAGAGGCGCGTGCCGACCGCACCCCACACGGCCTGCTCCACCTCCTCCGCGGACCGGTTGCCGTCGACGACCACCCAACCCCGGTCGGCGGCCAAGCGGCGGTAGGCGGCCCGCACCGCGGCATGGAACTCCTCGCCGGCCTTCTCCATGCGGTCGGGCTCGCTGGACGCGCGCGCCGCGGCGGTGTCGTCGTCGATGTCGAGGACGAGCACCAGATCGGGCTCGAGGCCGCGGGTGGCCCACCGGCTGAGCGCCTCCACCGCGTCGACGCCGAGCCGGCGGGCCACGCCCTGGTAGACGAGCGAGGACGGCACATAACGGTCGCAGACGACGTCGGCCCCGGCGTCGAGCGCGGGGCGGATCACCTCGGTCGTGTGCTGGGCCCGGTCGGCCGCCATCAGGAGCGCCTCGGCGCGCTCGTCGACCGGCCCTCGATCGTTGCCGAGGACCACGGCGCGGACCGCGGCCCCGAGCATCGTGCTCCCGGGCTCGAAGGTCTCGACCACCGTCCGGCCGGCGCCCCGGAGGCGCTCCGCGAGCCGGCGCGCCTGCGTGCTCTTGCCGGAGGCGTCGGCACCCTCGACGACCACGAACACCCCGCGGATCCCGGTCACGTCCCCGCACCCCCGGGAGAAGGCTTCATGGCGCGGCGGACCTGCCGGTGTGCGACGAGCCCCGAGAGGGTCGTGACGAGGCCCCCGCCCCAGAGGGCGAGCCGGACCCCGGGAAGGCCGTAGGCGAAGTCGCCCAGCGAGACCGAGCGGTCCACCAGCACCAGCTTCGAGATCCAGTTGAAGAGGTCGGCGAAGAGCGGCGACACGGTGAGCGAGACGAGCAGGCACACCCGCACCACCGTGTTCAGGGTGGCGAAGGTCCGGCCCCGGATCTCGTCGGCGACGCGCTCCTGCATGATCGTGAACCCGGTCACGTACCCGGTGCCGGCACAGGCGCCGAGGACCACCACCAGCAGCGCCGCGACCCACACCACGGAGAAGGACGCGGCGGCGACGATCGCCAGGCCGGAGCTCACCACCGACACCGAGAACGCCGACTCGCGCGGTATCCGCTTCTGGAGGGCCAGGAACGACGTGACCCCGGCCGCGGCGCCGACGCCGAGAGACGTCATCAGGACCCCGAACTGCGTCGCGCTGCCGAGGACCTCGGACGCGAACACCGGCCCGAGCGGGATCATCGCCCCAGCCCCGAACAGGCCCCCGCCCAGGCCGAGCATCACGGCGCTGACCATCCTCTCGGACCGGATGAACCGGAGGCCCTCGGCGACCTCCCGCAGGGTCTGGGTCCAGTCGATCCTCCTGCCCTCGTGCCGGGCCTCGTGGCGGATGGGCAGGCGCAGGACCATGAACGCCGAGAACACGTAGGTACCGGCGTCGGCCCACAGGGCCAGGACCTCCTTGTCGACCCGGAGCGAGGAGAACTGGTTGAAGTGCCCGATCCAGGTCGCGAGGACGGCCAGGCCGGAGAACACGACACCCCCGAGGGGGAACGTCCCGTACGACGCCACCATCGACAGGGAGTTGGCGGAGGCGAGCTGCTCGTCGTTCACGAGGTTCGGCAGCGAGGCGTCCTTGGCCGATCCCCACAGCAGGGTGAGGACCTCGGTGACGAACGAGATGGCGACGAGCATCGCCAGGTTGGGGAAGAACGGCAGGAGCGCGTAGAGCCCGGCGCGCCCGACGTCGGCGACCACCATCACCCGGCGCCGGTCGAACCGGTCGATGACCACGCCGCCGACGGTGGCGAGGAAGAAGCCCGGAAGCAGCTTGGCGACCATCACGAGGCTGACGGCGCTGGCCGAGTTGTTCGACACGCGCGACGCGATGGCGAGGATCGCGAACAGGCCGACCCAGTCCCCCAGGCTGGAGAACACCTGGGCCAGCCAGAGCCGGAAGTACGCGCGGGTGCCGAACACCCGCCAGGGCTTCGGGGGGGCGGCGCGCCCGGACGGTGGGGGTATGAAGGGGGCGTCGCTCACGCGGGGGCCAGCCTAGGTGGCGGCCGGACCGGTCCCCTTGGTCCCGCTCCCCTTCGCCGCCTTCTCCACACCGGCGGCCTTCTTGACCGTCTTCTTCGCCCCGGCGGCCTTCTTGACCGTCTTCTTCGCCCCGGTGGCCTTCCTCGCACCCTGGGTCTTCTTCGCCGCCTTCCGGGCCGGCTTTTTGGCGGCGCGCCTCGGCTTGGCCGGACCGCGCGCGGCGCGCTCGCGCAGCAGCCCGACGGCCTCGTCGAGCGTGAGGGCCGACGGGTCGGCACCGCGGGGGACGGTGGCGTTGGTGGTGCCGTCGGTGACGTAGGGCCCGTAGCGGCCGTCGAGGACGCGGATCGGCGCACCCGACTCCGGGTCGGGGCCGAGTTCGGCCAGCGGCGGCTTGGGCGCACCCCGACCCCGCCGGACCTTCGGCTGGGCGAAGATCGCCTCGGCCTGCTGGAGCGTGACGGAGAAGATCTGGTCCTCGCTCTCGAGGCTGCGGCTGTCGGTGCCCTTCTTCACATAGGGCCCGTAGCGACCGTTCTGGGCGGTGATCTCGTTGCCCTCGGCGTCGACACCGACGAGGCGCGGGAGCGAGAGCAGCCGGAGGGCGTCGTCGAGCGTGACGGTCTCGGCGTCCATCGACGCGAACAGCGACGCCCGCGGGGGCTTGGTCTTGGAGCCCTCGACGATCTCGCCGAGCTGCACGTACGGCCCGAAGCGGCCGTCGTGGACCGTCACCGTCTTCCCGGTGTCGGGGTCCGCGCCGAGGACGCGCGGGCCGCGAGCCTGACGGGCGAACAGCTCCTCGACGAGGGCGAGGGTGAACTCGTCGGGAGCGACGTCGTCGGGGACCGACGCCCGGTCCTCGCCGCGCTCCAGGAACGGGCCGAAGCGCCCGACGCGGAGCGTCACCCCGGCCGCATCGAGGTCGGGACCGAGCGCGACCCGGTTCACGACCCGGGCGTCGATCGACTCGAGCCGCGTCTCGGACACCAGCTCGCGCAGGCCCTCGGTCCCGTTGCCGAAGTAGAACGCGTGGAGCCACTTCTCCATCTCGGCCCGGCCGTTGGCGACCTCGTCGAGCACCTCCTCCATGGCCGCGGTGAACCCGTAGTCGACGAGGTGGGAGAAGTGGCGTTCCAGGAGCTGGACCTTCGCGAACCCGGTCCACGAGGGCACGAGCGCGGTGCCCTTCTTCCAGAGGTAGCCCCGGTCCTTGGTGATCTTGTCGACGATCGCCGCGTAGGTCGACGGCCGGCCGATGCCGCGCTTCTCCAGCTCGCCGATGAGGGTGGCCTCGGTGTACCGGGCCGGGGGCCTGGTCTCGTGGGGCGAGGCGCCGAGGTCACGGCACTCCACGGCGCCGCCCTCCGACACCGAGGGCAGCGTGAGCTCCTGCTCGTCGGACCGCCCGTCGGCGGCCGGGTCGTCGTCGGATCCCTCGACGTAGGCCTTGCGGAACCCGAGGAACTCGTACACCTTGCCGCTGGCGCTGAAGACCGCCTGCTCGCCCTCCGTCGAGGAGGCGGTGAGGCGCAGGGTTACGCGGCGGGCCCGGGCGTCGACCATCTGTGAGGCGACGGCCCGGATCCAGACCAGCTCGTAGAGGGCCCGCTCGTCGGAGTCGAGGTCGGCCGCCACCACTTCGGGGGCCCGGAACACGTCGCCGGCGGGGCGGATCGCCTCGTGCGCCTCCTGGGCGTTCTTGACCTTGCTCGCGTACCGGCGCGGAGCGGGGGGCAGGTAGTCGTCGCCGTAGCGCTCCCGGATAAGGGCCCGCGCCGCCCGCTCGGCCGTCTCGGAGAGGCTGGTGGAGTCGGTGCGGTGGTACGTGATGAACCCGCGCTCGTAGAGGCGCTGCGCCACCGACATCGTGCGCGCCGAGGAGAAGCGCAGCTTGCGGCTCGCCTCCTGCTGCATCGTGGTGGTGATGAACGGCGCCTTCGGGTGCTCCGTGAAGCGCTTCGACTCCACCGACGCGACGGAGAACGGCTGCTCCCTGAGACGCCCGGCCAGGGCCGTGGCGGCCGCTTCGTCGAGGACCACCACGTCGGCTCCCTCGGCCAGGCGGCCGGTGGCGGCATCGAAGTCGCCGCCCCGGGCCAGGCGTCGCCCGTCGAGCTCCACCAGGGCGGCCGGGAACTCGACCCCCGTCGCCGCGAAGCGCCCTTCCAGGTCCCAGTACGACGCCCGCCTGAAGGCCATGCGCTCCCGCTCGCGCTCCACCACCAGGCGCGTGGCGACGCTCTGGACGCGGCCCGCCGAGCTCGCCCCGCTGACCCGGCGCCACAGCACCCGCGACACCTCGTAGCCCACCAGGCGGTCGAGGACGCGGCGGCCCGCGGCGGCCTCGACCAGGCGCATGTCGATCTGGCGGGGATGCTCCAGCGCCGCCTCGACCGCCGCGCTGGTGATCTCGTGGAACCCGATGCGCTTCACCGGCACCGAGGCCTTGGGGGAGAGGACCTCGAGCACGTGCCAGGCGATCGACTCGCCCTCGCGGTCCTCGTCGGTGGCGAGGTAGAGCTCGCTGGCGTCGCGCAGGGCTCGCCTCAGCTCCGCCACCGCCTGCTTCTTACCGGGCGGCACGACCCAGTCGCACTCGAAGTGGTCGTCGACGCGGACGCCCAGGCCCTCCCTCATCTCGGGGAGGTCGCGGATGTTCCCGACGCTCGCCTTGACCACGAAGTCGCCGCCCAGGAAGCGGCTGATGGTCTTGGCCTTGGCGGGCGACTCGACTACTACGAGGGGCTTGGGCATGGCTATCGATGTTCCTCCTGCGGGCCGGGGCCCTGTCAAGCCGGGCCGCGGCGCCGGACGGCGTGCCGCGTCCGCCGGCGCGCCCTCGACCGGGACCGGAGGATGGCAGGTGCGAGACGGCTCACGGCGAAGCGGCGTCTATCCTCGGCCCGCATGCCCTCCGCCGTCCTCTACGCGTCCGCGCCGCTCGTCGCCGCGCTCGACTTCCTGAATCCCGAGAAGATCCTCCAGTGGCTCGGTCCGTTCGCGACGATCGGGCTGTTCCTCATCATCTTCGCCGAGTCCGGCCTGCTGTTCGGGTTCTTCCTGCCCGGCGACTCACTGCTGTTCGCCGCCGGGCTCTTCGCGGTCCGGGGCGAGTACCTGGCGCCCCTGCCCGTGATCCTCGTCGGGTGCTTCGTGGCGGCCGTCGCCGGCGACCAGGTGGGCTACCTGTTCGGCAAGAAGGTCGGGCCGGCCCTCTTCAGCCGCCCCGACTCCCGGTTCTTCCGCCAGGACCACGTGAAGCGCGCCCACGACTTCTTCGAGCACCACGGGGCCAAGACCATCCTCCTGGCCCGCTTCGTGCCGGTGGTCCGGACCTTCGCCCCGATCCTGGCCGGGGTTGGGGAGATGCCCTACCGCACCTTCGTCAGCTACAACGTGATCGGGGGCCTGCTCTGGGCCGTCGGGATCACGACCCTCGGGGCCACCCTCGGGCACCTGATCGGCCCCGACAAGATCGACAAGTACCTCCTGCCGATCATCTTCCTCATCGTGCTGCTGTCGGTGGTCCCGGCGATCTTCGAGGTACGCCGGCACCGTCGGGCCGCCGCCGGTCCGCCCGTCGGGCCGCTCCCGGGGTCCGTGGCGGAACAGGTCGCCGCCGACCTGCGCGACACCGTCGACGACTGAGCGGACGACCGAGCGGACGGCTGGACGCCGGCTGAGCCCGGCGCCACCCGACACCGGCCCCGAGCGGGGCTAGGCGGTCAGTAGGCGCTGCCGACGGCGCCCGTCTCCGCCTCGGCCTTCACGAAGGTCTCCGACTCCTCGCCGAAGCCTCCGCCCTTGCGCTTCGAGAAGGCGATCGCCACCCCGAGCACGACCACGCTGCCCAACGCGATCCCGTAGCGGGCGGCGTCGTTGTCCTGGAGGTTGATGATCGCCGGCAGGATCAGCAGCGAGACCAGGTTCATCACCTTGATCAGCGGGTTCAGCGCCGGTCCGGCGGTGTCCTTGAACGGGTCGCCGACGGTGTCGCCGATCACGGCCGCCTTGTGGGCCTCGGAGTTCTTGCCGCCGTGGTGGCCGTCCTCGATGTACTTCTTGGCGTTGTCCCAGGCGCCGCCCGCGTTGTTCAGGAAGTTGGCCATGAGCTGGCCGGTGAGGATGACCGCGGCCAGGAAGGCGCCGAGCGCCAGGTAGTTGATGCCGAACCCGACGATGACGGGCGTGAGCACGGCCAGCAGGGCGGGCGTGGTGAGCTCCCGCAGCGAGGCCGCGGTGCAGATGTCGATGACGGGGGCGTAGTCGGGCTTCTGGGAGCCGTCCATGATCCCGGGCTTCTCCCGGAACTGCTTGCGCACCTCCTGGACCACGGTGCCGGCGGTGCGACCCACGGCCCGGATGGCGAGCGCGCTGAAGAGGAACGCGACCGAACCTCCGACCAGCAGCCCGATGAAGGTCTTCGGGTCGGCGACGTTGATCTGCGTGGCCGGGTGGCTGAACAGCTTCGACCCGACCGCGTCGAGGTTGAGCTCGGTCCCGATGGTCTCGATGTAGGACGCGAACAGGGCCACCGCCGCGATGACGGCCGAGCCGATGGCGAACCCCTTGGTGACGGCCTTGGTGGTGTTGCCCACCGCGTCGAGGCTCACCATGATCCGTTCCGGCTCACCGGAGAACTCGCCGGACATCTCGGCGATGCCGGCCGCGTTGTCGGAGACCGGACCGAAGCTGTCCTCGGAGACGATCACGCCGGTGGTGGCCAGCATGCCCATGCCGCACAGGGCCACCAGGTAGAGGATGAACTGGATGTTGCCGCCGCCCATCGCGATGGCCACGCCGATGGCGATCGCGATGGCGATGATCGCCCAGACCGTCGACTCGAGGCCGCTGCTGATCCCCGACAGGATCGTGGTGGCCGGTCCGGTGCGCGAGGACTCGGCGATCTCCCGGACGGGCTCGCGCTCGGTGGAGGTGAAGTACTCGGTGAGGTGGCTCACGAGCTGGGCCAGCACCAGGCCCACGACCACGGCTCCGAAGATCCTCCACCCGACGTTCGACATGTCGGTGGCGTCGTTGCCCACGTAGCCGAACGCCACCGCAGCCGTGCCGATCACCGTCAGCACGCCGGCGGTGATGAACCCCCGGTTGATGGGGGCCAGGGCGCTGCGATCCTTGTCGGTCGCCCTCACCGCGAACACGCCCACGATGGACGCCAGGACCCCGATCGCCCGCACGATGAGCGGGAAGATCAGACCGAGCACCGGATTGGCGCCGATCGAGTCGAACGCCGCCACACCCAGGATGATCGAGGCCACCAGCGTGACCTCGTAGCTCTCGAAGAGGTCGGCCGCCATGCCGGCGCAGTCGCCGACGTTGTCGCCCACGTTGTCGGCGATGGTGGCCGGGTTGCGGGGGTCGTCCTCGGGGATCCCGGCCTCGACCTTGCCCACGAGGTCGGCGCCCACGTCGGCGGCCTTGGTGAAGATCCCGCCGCCGACCCGCATGAACAGGGCGATGAGCGATCCGCCGAACCCGAACCCGACGATGATCGCCTAGCTTGTGTTCTGGAACAGCATGATGATCATGGTGGCGCCGAAGAGGCCGAGGCCCACCGTGAACATCCCCGTGACGCCGCCGGCCCGGAAGGCGACCTGCAGCGCCGCCGGGAGCGACCCGGTGCGGGCCGCGGCGGCCGTGCGTACGTTGCCCTTGACGGCGACGCTCATGCCGATGAAGCCGGTGAGGCCGGACATGAAGCAGCCGCCGATGAACGCCAGGGTCCGGAACACGCCCGACTGGGCGAAGGAGAGAGCCTCGGTCCCGCCATCCTTGACGATCGAGGTGGAGGTGAAGAACACGATGGCGGCCACCGGCACGAGGATCACGAGGATCGTCCGGAACTGCCGGCGGAGGTAGGCCATGGCCCCCTCCTCGATGGCACCGGCGATCTCGACCATCTTCGGGGTGCCGGCGTCGGTGTTCAGCACCCCGCGCCGCAAGAAGAAGCCCACGACGATGGCGATCAGGGCGGTCGCGAGGGAGAAGACGAGCCAGAACCACTCGGCTCCGCCGAGGTGGAAGGTCTGGTAGCCGCCCTCGGACGCGAGGATGGTCGTCATTGCGCTGGGGGCTCCTTGGGGGACGGGGCTGGGGGGTGGCCCGGGCGCCGCGCGCGGCGGTACCCGGGCGTGGAGAGACGACGTGCTGCGCACAGGGGGCGCGGCGCACGCTCGTGGACCGGGAACGGTAGGGCCCTGGTCACAGGGGTGTCAATCCGTGGCGTGGCTGTCGGGGAGCAGCTCCACGACCGGGTTGAGGATGGCCAGGTAGCCCCGCTGCGCGGAGACGGTGCCCGCGGCGATCAACTCGCGCCCCAGGCCCAGACCGGCCACCTGGCGGCGACCGAGGAAGACGAGCAGGAGACCGCCGGTCTCGTCGGCGACGACGCACTCCAGGGTCGCCACGTCCGCCCACGGCCGGACCCGCATCGAGCGGACCTTCCCCCTGATCCGCGCCTCCTCGCGCCAGCGCACCTCGCCGATCGGACGGGTCGGTCCCGGCGAGGGCTGGGCCGCCCGGCGCCGGGCCGGCGGGGTGCGGCGCCTCGACGGTCGGCGGATCACCGCGCTCCGCTCGCCGTCACCGAGGGGCCCCGGCATGCACCCGGCCGGGCGAACCCATCGTGAAGGGCACGGTGGTCACGTTGGCGTGCTCGAGGCGCCCGACCGCCTCGGCGATCTCGTCGGCCGTGTTGTCGTGGAGGAAGCGGTGCCAGAAGCGGCGGTAGTTGCGGTGCGGTAACAGGACGCTCACCTCCGTGTCGCCGCCGCTCAACTCCGCCGCCACCACCTCGAGGGCACCCCTCGGCACCCGCCGGTCGGGGCAGTCGACGATCTCGAGTGGCACCCGCGAGAGCCCGAGGCGGACCCACTCCCGGGCGAGGCGGTCGGCGGCCGTGCGGTCCCACGCGATGTGGACGGCCCGCATCTCGTCGGCCATCAGCGCCCGGGCGTACTGGATCGCCCGGGCCGTGGCGCGGTCGAGGCGCTCCACGAACACGAGCACCACGTGCCGGCGAAGGATCGGATCCGCGACCGCGGCCTCGGCGTCGCGCTCGAGGAGCGCGTCGTCACGGGCGTACTGGCGGTTCAGGCGGACGAGCACCACGACGAAGACGGGGATCAGGACGATGACGATCCAGGCCCCCTCCCGGAACTTCGCGGCCGCGAAGATCACGTCGACCACCGCGGAGAGCACCGCGCCCACGCCGTTGACGGCCAGGCCCCACCGCCAGCCCGGCTCCCGGCGCGTGATGTGGTGCTTGGCCATCCCGGCCTGCGACAGCGTGAAGGATGTGAAGACGCCGATCGCGTACAGGGGGATGAGGCGGGCCACGCTCGCGCCCGTCACGACGACGAGCACCGCCGCCACGGCGGCCAGGGCGAGGATGCCGTTGGAGAACACGAGTCGGTGTCCGCGGCGCCGTAGCTGGCGCGGCAGGAAGTTGTCGTCGGCCGCGAACGACGCCAGCCGTGGGAAGTCGGCGAAGCTCGTGTTGGTGGCCATCACGAGGATCAGCATGGTGGCGGCCTGGAGCATGAAGAAGCCGGTGTGCCCGAGCATCGACTCGCCGAAGACCTGCTTGCCGATCTGCGAGATGACCGTGGGGGTGCCGTCCTCGTAGGGCACGGCGTGGACACGGGTCGACAGCACCGACAGGCCCAGGAACGCGGTGCCGAGCGTCATCCCCATCAGGACCAGGGCCCGGCGGGCGTTCTTCCACTCGACCTTGCGGAAGGCGGTCACGCCGTTGGAGATCGCCTCGACCCCGGTCATGGCCGAACCGCCAGACGCGAAGGCGTGCAGGAACACCACCAGCCCGGCCCCCAGGAACAGGCCGCCGCCCTCGGATCCGGCGTCGATCATCCCCTTCTGGTGGATCGACTGCGGGTGCAGCCCCCCGGTGATCATCTTGAACAGCCCGACGGCGATCACCACGGCCATCATCACCATGAAGAAGTAGGTGGGGACCGAGAAGACCTTCCCCGACTCCCTTACGCCCTTGAGGTTCCCGAAGGCCACCAGGACGATGAAGAACAGGGCCAGCGGCAGCAACCACGGCGCGAAGGCGGGGAAGGCGGAGGCGAGAGCCGCCGCGCCGGCCGACGCCGACACCGCGACGGTGAGCACGTAGTCGATCAGCAACGACACGCCGGCCACGAGGGCGGGGACCATCCCGAAGTTGTCGCGGGTCACCATGTAGGCCCCGCCGGCCGTCGGGTACTCCTTGATCGTCTGCCGGTACGAGAGGATCAGGAAGAAGAGGACGACCAGCATCATCCCGGTGGCCGGCACCACCAGGCTGAACGCCGCCAGACCCACCACGGGCACCAAGACCCGCAGGATCTCCTCCGTGGCGTACGCCGACGAGGAGATGCAGTCGGACGAGAAGACGGCCAGCCCGGTGGGGATCCCGAGGCGTTCGTTCTCGAGCTGGTCGGTGTCGAGGGGCGGACCGAGGACCCGGTTCTTGACGCGGTAGCCGAGGGTCTCGGGCACGTCGACCGCGCCCGTCGGCGGCAGTGGCCCCGGCGCGGTGTCGGGACGGAGCGTCGGCATCGGCCTAGTCAAGCAGAAGGCCCCGTCCGGCATGGGGCCAACCGGAGCCCGGATGTACGATTCGCCCTCGGCCTTCGAACCGGGGAGATCGAGGTGCACATCGTCGTCGTGGGCTGCGGCCGCGTCGGTAGCGAGCTCGCCGGGTTGCTCGAGGCGGCCGGCCACACCGTCGCCGTCGTCGACAAGCGCAAGGAGGCGTTCCGGCGCCTGCCGAAGGGGTTCGGCGGCTACCGCGTGGTGGGGTTCGGCTTCGACCGCGACACGCTGGCCGAGGCCGGCATCTCCGACGCCGAGGCGCTCGCCGCCGTCACCAACGGCGACAACTCCAACATCCTGACCGCCCGGGTGGCGCGCGAGGCCTTCGGCATCGAGCACGTGGTGGCCCGCATCTACGACCCGCGCCGGGCCGTCATCTACCAGCGGCTGGGGATCCCCACCGTCCCCACCGTCTCGTGGACCACCGACCAGGTGCTGCGGCGCCTGCTGCCCGACCAGCAGCCCGCCGACTGGCTCGACCCGAGCGGCCGGGTGCAGCTCGTGGAGCGGGAGCTGCCCCCCTGGTGGGCGGGCCGGTCCCTCACCGAGCTCGAGGAGCCGGGGCGGTTCTCGATCGGGTCGGTGTCGCGCCTCGGCTCGGCCCGGGTCTTCGACGGCAGCCTCGTGGGCCAGGAGGGCGACGTCCTCCACGTGATCGTCGACTCCGGGGCCCTCGGCGAGCTCGCCGAGCGGCTGGCCTCGGGCTCACCGGAGGAGGCGGGCTGATGCGGGTGGGGATAGCCGGAGCCGGGAACGTAGGCACCTTCATCGCGAGCGAGCTCGCGGGGCACGGCCACGAGGTCCTGCTCATCGAGCAGGACCCCGACGTCGCGGCGCGCACCCCGCTGCCCGAGGGGGTCGAGATGTTCGTGGCCGACGCCTGCGAGGTCTCGTCGCTCAAGGAGGCGGGCCTCGGCCGCTGCGACGTCGTGGTCGCCGCGACCGGCGACGACGAGGACAACCTCGTGGTCTCCCTCCTGGCCAAGCAGGAGTTCGCGGTACCGCGCGTCATCGCCCGGGTCAACCACCCCGACAACCAGTGGCTCTTCAACGAGTCGTGGGGCGTCGACGTCTCGGTGTCCACCCCCCACCTCATCACGTCCCTGGTCGACGAGGCCGTCAGCGTCGGCCGGCTGGTGCGCCTACTGCACCTCGAGAAGGGGCAGGTCCGCCTGGTCGAGGTGACCCTCACCGACGACGCCCCCGTCGCCGGCCAGACGCTGCGCGACCTCGACGTGCCCCGCGACGCCACGTTCGTGGCCGTGGTCCGCGATGAGCACGTGATCATGGCCCGGGGCGACACCCGCCTCCTCCCGGGCGACGAGGTCCTGGCCCTGGTCACCGCGGAGTCGGAAGACGCGATCCGCGCCATGCTCACCGGCTCGCCCGCCTCATAGGCGCTCCCCCGTCGGGAACCGCACCCCGCGGCCGATCCGCCTCCGACCGGGGACGGCATGCCATCCTCGGTCCCGCCATGCGACGACGCCCGGGGCCGCCGGCCCTCACCATCGCCTGCACCCTGGCGGTGTCCGCTCTGTTGACCGGGGCCGGTTGCTCCGGCGACAGATCCCCGGACCGCGCCCGACGGCCGGCGCCCCCGCCGGCCGTGGCGACCGTCGACCTGGAGGCGGGCCCCGTGAAGGTGGCGGCCGTGAAGCCGGGTACGCCCCTTCCTCCCGGCACCGCCGAAGGTGTGATGGACGCCGTCGAGACCTACGTGATCGAGGCCGTCGCCCGCCCGCTCAACCGCGGCAAGGCCGGCGACCTCGGGCCGGTGTTCAGCGACCCGGCCCGGGCACGGGTCGACGGCCCCGACCGCGCCGTGGTCCTCGACGAAGCCCTGCCCACCCCGATCCGTACTCCACGCCTCACGGCGCAGCCGGTCGGCCTGACGGTCCTCGTCGACGCCGGCGGCCGGCCCGTGCTCGCGTCGGCGGCGCTGTCGGTCGAGGTCGACGCGAGGGCCCGGACGGGCGCCTACACCGTCCGCCGGCTCGGTGAGCTCACGCTCGCGCCCGGTGGCGACGGGTGGCGGATCACGGGCTACGACCTCACCGTGGTCCGTGACGGCGCGGGGCTGGCGGGAAGAAGCCGCAAGCCGGCCGGTTCAGCAACCACGTCGGCACCGCCGAGCGGCGAGGCCGGCCGGTGAGCCGCCGGGCGCGGGTCGCCCGCCGGGCGGCACGGGTGCTGACCGTGGCCACCGTCGCCTCGGCGCTGGCGCTGGGCGGCGCCGTGGGCCTCTGGCTCACGACCGGGCGGCTCCCCGTGGCCGGCGGCGCGGTGTGGTTCCGGGTGACCAAGGTGGGAGAGGCCCACTTCGCCGACGCTCCCGACCGGCCCGTGTTCATCCTGGTGGTCGGCAACGACGCCCGCTCCGAGGTGGGCGGGGCCCGGGCCGACGCCCTCCACGTGATCGGCGTCAATCCGGCTCTCGGCCAGGCCACGATCCTCGACATCCCCCGCGACACCGGCGCGTCCATCCCGGGCCACGGCACCGACAAGATCAACACCGCGTTCGCCTTCGGTGGCCTCGAGCGCCAGGCGCAGGCCGTCGGTCAACTGGTCGGGGTCGAGATCACCTACGCGATCACCACCGACTTCGCCGGCTTCATCGCCATGGTCGACCAGATCGGCGGCCTCGACGTGAACGTGCCGATGGCGATGGACGACCGGAACACCGGGGCGGTGTTCCAGCCGGGCCCGCAACACCTCGACGGCGAGCAGGCGCTGGCCTTCAGCCGCAACCGCCACGACTTCCCCACCGGCGACCTCCAGCGGACCGCCAACCAGGGCCACCTGATCCTCTCCGCCCTGGCCACGCTGCGGGCCCGCGGCACCGGCGCCTCGGGGACGCTGCGCGCGGTGTCGGTGCTGGCCCGCCACACCGAGACCAAGGGCCTCGGCCTCGCCGACCTCTACCGGCTGGGTCGCCTCGGGCTGTCGCTCGACCCGGCGAAGGTGGAGAACGTCGTGGTCCCGGTGGGATCCGGCCAAGGCACCCGGCTCGCCCTCCTACCCTCGGCGGCCGGGCTGTTCGCCGACTTCCGCGACGACGGCGTTCTCCAGCACCACTGATCCGACGTACCGCTAGGTTCGCAGGTGGTGGACGCCCCCGGGATCGTCGACGCGCTGGCCCACGACCCCGAGACCAGGGACCGCATCTCGTTCCGCGCGACCCTGCCGGCCCGGGCCGCCGTCGCCGCGACGACCGGGACCCGTCTGCACCCCGAGACCACGACCCGCCTCGAGGCGCGCGGCGCCGACCCGCTCTGGTCGCACCAGGCCCGGGCGATCGACGCGCTGCTCGCGGGCCGGAACATCGCGATCACCACCGGGACCGCGTCTGGGAAGTCGCTCGCCTACCAGGTGCCGGTGGTGGAGGAGGTCGTGACGGGCGGGACCGGTACGGCGCTGCTGCTCGTCCCCACCAAGGCCCTGGCCCAGGACCAGCTCCGGTCGCTGCGCTCATGGCTGGTACCGGACCTCCGGGCCGTGACCTACGACGGCGACACCGCGCCCGCGGATCGGTCATGGGCCCGGAAGAACGCCAACGTCGTGCTCACCAACCCCGAGATGCTGCACGTCGGGATGCTCCCGTTCCACCGGCGCTGGGCGACGTTCCTGATGCGCCTCCGCTACGTGGTCGTCGACGAGATGCACGGCCTCCGGGGCATCTTCGGAGCGCACGTGGCCTTCCTTCTCCGCCGCCTCCGGCGCCTCTGCGAGCACTACCACGCCTCGCCCGCCTTCTGCTTCACCAGCGCCACCGTCGGCCACGCGGCCGGGCTGGCCGAGTCGCTGTGCGGGCTGCCCGTGGAGGTCGTCGCCGACGACGGCGGACCCCGGGCCGAGCGCGAGCTGGTGGTGTGGGAGCGCCCGATGGTCGACCGGGAGTCGGGCCGGCGGACGTCTGCCCACACCGAGACGGGCGCCCTGCTGGCCCGCTTCGTCGAGGCGGGCCAGTGCAGCCTCGCCTTCGCCCGCTCGCGCCGCGGCACCGAGCTGGTGGCGGCGACGGCACGGCGCCTGCTCACCGAACGGGGCGCGCCCGAACTCGCGGCGCGCGTCTCGCCGTACCGGG
Organism: Acidimicrobiia bacterium; assembly: GCA_020846855.1. Taxonomy (GTDB): domain Bacteria; phylum Actinomycetota; class Acidimicrobiia; order IMCC26256; family JADLDD01; genus JADLDD01. The sequence goes on from JADLDD010000006.1 coordinate 53,151, forward strand.
CCGGCTACCTGCCCGAGGAGCGCCGGGAGCTGGAGCGCATGCTCGACGACGGCCGGCTGCTCGGGGTGGCGGCAACCAACGCCCTGGAGCTGGGGATCGACGTCGGCGGCCTCGATGTGGCCATCCTCGACGGCTTCCCGGGCACGCTGGCCTCGTTCCGCCAGCAGATCGGCCGGGCGGGCCGCGGCGACCGGCGCGCGGTGGCGGTGCTCGTCACCGGCGACGACCAGCTCGACCGGTGGTACGCGGACCACCCCGAGGAGCTGCTCTCCCGCCCGCCGGAGGCCGCGGTCGTGAACCTCGCCAACCCGTTCGTGGTGGGGCCGCAGGTTGCGTGCGCGGCCCACGAGCTGCCGCTCTCACCGCCGGACCACCGGTACTTCGGCGACCCGCTCGACGACGCGGTGCGCGACCTGACCTTGGCCGACCGCCTCAAGCCCCGCCACGGACGCTTCTACTGGGCGGGGCCACGCGCGCCGGCCCCCACGGTCGGTCTGCGATCGGGCATCGGCCATGAGGTCGAGCTGGTGGAGGGCCGCGACGGGCGCCTGGTCGGCACCGTCGACGAATCCCGGGCGTTCGAGGTGGCACACCCGGGCGCGATCTACGTGCACCGTGGGGCCCAGTGGCGGGTGGAGAGCCTCGACCCGGCGGCCGGGCGGGCCGCCCTGTCGCCCGCCGACGACGCCGACGAGTACACCCAGGTGCGCTCCGAGACCGAGATCGAGGTCGTGGGCGGGCCCGACGGCCGGGTGTCGATCGGGTTCGGCGAGGCCCACCTCGGATCGGTGGAGGTCGCCACGCAGGTGACCGGTTACCGGCGGCGCCGGGTGTCCACCGGCGAGGTGATCGAGAACGTCGCGCTCGACCTCCCGCCCCGCACGCTGACGACCCGGGCCATCTGGTACTCCGCGGCGCCCACCGTCCTGACCGCGGCGGGGCTGGATCCGTCACGCTTCCTGGCTTCCGCCCACGCCGCCGAACACGCCCTGATCGGGCTGCTGCCCCTGTTCGCGATCTGCGATCGCTGGGACGTGGGCGGCGTCTCCCTGGCCGACCATCCGTCGACGGCCGGGCCGACGGTGTTCGTCTACGACGGCTACCCCGGCGGCGCGGGGATCGCCGAGCTGGCCTTCGCGGACCTCGAACGGCACGTGGCCGCCACCCTCGACCTCGTGACGCGGTGCCCGTGCCGCCATGGGTGCCCATCGTGCGTGCAGTCCCCCAAGTGCGGGAACCTGAACGAGCACCTCGACAAGGCCGGAGCCGTCACCCTCCTAGGGGTGCTGGCCGGCGCGGGCGCTCAGCCCGACGGGACCGACCCGGAACCGGGCTCAGACGGCGGGTCCCTGCTGTGAGACCACGAAGGGGTAGAGCCCGGGGGCGAGCGCCACCATCGTGTAGGTGTGCCGCTTGCCGTCGCACGGGTAGGGCAGGTTGAGCGGCGTATCGGGCAGCCAGACCAGGGCCAGCATGCTCCTCACCAGGACGCCGTCGAGTTGCAGCTCCACGCGGGTGACCATGGCGGCACCCACCCGGACCTCGATCGACGATCCGACCGGCGTGTTGCACGACGCCCGGCCCAGCGTCAGGTAGCCACTCGGGTTGGCGATCGGCATGTTGGCGGGCGCGGTCTCCGGGGTCTCCTTCGGGCAGCCGCGGCGCGTGACCGAGCCGTCGGGGAGGGTCAGGTTGCAGACCCGGGCGGCCGCGTACTGCTTGGTGCCGTCGACGGTGGCGTTGGTCATCAACGCGCCCTCGAGGCGGGCCCCGTCGAGACGGGCCCCCCGCAGGTCGGCACGCGAGAGGTCGGCCCGCCTCAGGTCGGCCCGGCGCAGGTCGGCCCGGCGCAGGTCGGCGTCCCGGAAGATCGCGTTCCGCAGGTCGGCGCGCCGGAGGTCGGCGCCGGAGAGGTCGACACCGAGGAAGTTGCCGCCCGCGAGGTTCATCCCGGCGCAACGGGCGCCGGCGCGGACCTCGCACTCGCCGACCTCGACGCCGGCAGCTCGCGATCCGCCCTCGGTGCCACAACCCGCGGCGAGCAGCGCGAGGACCACGATCAACATCGCGCCTGCGACCAGCGCCAACCCGCGCCGCTCCATCGAGAGGTGCCTCCCGGCGTTCAGCCGTCTGGGAAAGGGTCATGATACGGGCACACCGCCTCACCGCATGCCGCGCCCACCTCGGCCCGCGCCCGCGCCCGGACGGGGCGCCCCAGAGGGCCACCCGGCACCTCCACGGTCACCTCGGCCACGCTCCCGCCACAACGGCACTCGACGAGGCGAGCCCCGTTGGCGGCGGCCCGGTCACGGGCCGCCGCCAACGCGCGGGTGTCGCCCGCTCCCAGGGCCAGCGCGTCGGCGGCGGCCAGCGCCGCCGCGTCGGCGGCGGTGTCGGCCCGGGCCCTCGACACGAGGGCCCCTCCCAGGCGGGCCGCTCCGGCCATGAGCAGGAGACCGCCGACCGCCACCGCCACCACGAGCAGCGAGGCGGCACCACGATCCCCGGGCCTCATCGCTAGATCCCCATCACGGCTGCCGCGGAGAGCGACGGATCGGGGAAGAGCACGCCCACGAGTGGGAGCGCGGTCCGGTACCGGAGGCGGACCGTCACGCGGTGCGGCTCCCCGATGCCGGGTCGGGCCCCC
>JADLDD010000007.1 GCA_020846855.1 Acidimicrobiia bacterium
CGGTGCTGCCCGTCGCCCGCCGATGGAGGGGTGAGGCGGTGCTGGCCACCGCCGTGGCCGCCGCCCTCGACGCCCTGCCGTTCGCCGCGCCGACCTGGGAGGAGTGGCGGGCCGGGGCCCGCGTCGATCCCCGCGAGGAGGGGCTGGTCGGCCGGTCGCGGGCCGAGGGCTCCTCACTCGGCCCGGCCAAGCTCGACATGTGGCGAGAGCTCCCCGGCCTTCGCCGGAAGGCGCTCTACGCCGCCGCCGTCCTCTGGCCCACCCGCGCCCACCTGGAGGCCCGCGACCTGACCCGCCTCGGGCGCTGGCGCCATCGTCTTGGCACCCGGCCCGGCCGCCGCGGCGCGGGGGAGTGATTCAGGACCCCGCAGGTCTGCCTCCGATCGCGCGGGGCCTCAGAGGTAGTCGGCCTCTACGCCCACCAGCCGCTCGAGGAGCTCGAGGTGGGCCTTGCCCATGGCCTCCAGGGAGAACCGAGGGCGAGCGCGAGCGGCGCGCTCGGCACGTCGGTCGGGCTCGGCGAGCTCTTCGAGGAGCAGTCGAGCGAGAGACTCGGCATCCCCACAGGGCGCGACGCGGCCGTCGAGCGGATCGGCGAGGAGGTCCGGTGCGCCGCCGGTGTCGGTCGCCACGACCGGGAGTCCGGCGAGGAGCGCCTCGATGACGACCAGAGGCCCCCCGCCCTCGGAGTCCGACGTGCTCAGCAGTGCGTCGCCGCCGAGGTAGTAGCCACCCGGTTCGGCGACCGGACCCACGAAGTGGACACGGTCGTCGAGACCGGCATCGATCGACCGCTGCTCGAGCGCGCGGCGGTCGGGCCCGTCGCCGACCACCAGGAAGCGCACCGGCACTCCCGCGTCGGCGACCCTGCGCGCCACGGCGAGCACGAGGTCGAAGCGTTTGGTGGGCACGATCCTGCCCACGCTGACGACGACCTTCTCATCGGGCCCGATGTCGAACGACTCGCGTAGGAGCGCCCTGAACTCGTCGGCTTCCTCGACGGGTTCGGCGTCCGTACCCGACGGCAGCGTGATCGAGGTCCCGGGTGTCACTCCGATGGCGTGGTCCAGCGGCAGCCGTAGCCGTTCGGCGTTGGCCACCAAGGTGGCCGCGCCGGCACGGGCGTGCCGGCGCGCGAGCGCCCGATCGTGACGGGGGATCATCTGTTGTGAAGGGAAGCTGTGGCAGGTGATCACGACCGGGCACGGTGGCCGGCGGAGGCCCAGCAACCACAGCGAACCCATCGGCACGTGCACGACGTCGGGCCGTATCTCGCTCAGTTTGGAGGACATTCGGCGAACGGTCCCGACCCGACCCCTCAGGTTGGCGCGGGCCACCGGAACCTCATGGAGCGAGCACTCGAGGCCGAAGTCCTCGACCGTCGCCCGGGCACGGTCCATCGCGTGTCGGATGATCACGTGGACGTCGAGCCGGCCCGGCGGAGCGACCAGATCCAAGCTTCGGACCAGCTCTCGCGACCAGCGGACGAGCCCGCCCGCGTGGGCCAAGGTGGGAGCCAGGACCGCCACACGGATGGGAGTCGGCCGCGGGCGGACCGGCCCCTGTCCACCGAGGCCGAGGTGATGTCCGGCCGGCGGATCACTTCCGTCCCCGACCTCATCATCCGATATCAGCACGCCGCGCTCGAGCAGCTGCGAGGTGAGCCGCTTCGCATCATCCGCGGTGGGGCGCGCCGACGTCGTGCTTCCGGGCCCATCAGCGCCGAGCGGAGGCGGTCGATGCCCGGAGGGCGCTCGGAGGATCGCGTCGAGGACCTCGGTCTGTGGGCGGCTGAGCTCGGTCAACTCGGACCCTGTCGGGGAGGCCAACAGGCGAGTGTCGCCGCAGATGACGTCGACGACGTCCGGCGACATCCTCAGCGTCGCGGGCTCCCCTGGCCGAGACGCAGCCCGGCTCCGGTGGGTTTCCGCCCGGACGAACCCGTCACGAGGTCCGGCGACCGTCCACCCGTCGTGGAGCCTCGAAAGGCCGAAGGCCATCGGTCTTGCGAACTCCCGGCCGAGCTCGAGGGCGTACTCCGCGAGATCCGAGCCGTCCAAGGCGCGGTCGATGGCTCGGGCGGCCAGGAGGCCACTGCGAAGAGCGTGGCTGATCCCCTCCCCTGAGGTCGGGTCCGCGAGGCCGACGGCGTCGCCGACGAGCGCGATCCGGTCTTCGAGCACCGGCGGGACAGCACCGAGGTCGAAGTTGATCCAGCCGCCGCGTGCGAGGGTCGTATCGATCGGCGGGCCGCTTTCGCTGTACAGGTCCTGGAGGAACTCGTCGAGGTGAGCAGCCGCGTCGGCGACCGCCGGCTCCCAAAGGCACACCCCCACGTTCGCCAACTCCTCGTCGATGCGGAACATCCAGGCGTAGCTGGCCGAGTGCGGTTCGCACCACGCGGTCGGCCGGAAGTCGAACGGGCGGATTGGGAGCGGGCTCGCCTGCCAGCGCACGTACTGGCGAAGCGCGAAGGCCCGGCGGTTTCTTGCGCCTCCGCGATGTCCCCAGGCGGAACGAACGACTCGGGAGGTCGCCCCGTCGGCCCCCACCAGGAACCGTGTTCCCAACTCCACCCGCTCACCGGTCGGCGAAGCCGCGACCACGCCGAGCGAGTCGTCACCGCCCACCACATCGAGGAAGGATGCCCGCAGGAATCGGGCGCCGGCGGATACGGCGCTGGACAGGAGCCTCGAATCCAGCACCCGGCGCGGTATCGCCACGGGTCCGCTGGAGCCGCGTCCCCATCCCTCGAGCACGTGCGACAGCCCCTGGGCCTGGATCGTTCGGACTGCGGTCCTGCTCAGGAGGTCACCGCACGACTTGTCACGTGGGAAGGCGGAGCGATCGATCACCACCACGTCCCGTCCCGTCGCGGCCAGTTGCCGGGCCGCGATGGAACCCGCGGGACCGGCACCGACGACGACGACATCGTACGTTCCGGTGGGATCGGCGGTCGTCGGCCTGCTCGGGGTCATGGCTCGTTCGCCGCGCTCGTGCCGTCCGCATGGCCCGGCACGCACGAGGCTACCAATCGCGGGCCGATACAGGACCCGCTTGGCCGGGGGGACCTGCCCGCCGTGCCGTCGCGGAGGTTCGCGAGCTCCGGCGCCTTCGGCGAGGTTCCTTTCGCGCACCGGCGGATGGAAATAGCGCGCGAAGCTGATGCGATGGGAGCGCTCGTCAGGGTCTGGGGCGTGGCGGAGAACAACGAGGCTATCGAGTTGGCGCTCCGTCCTCACCTGCTGCCGGAACTGGTGAGGCGATGGCCGCCGGTCGGCCTCGCCCGTCACGATTCGCCGTCGGGAGCGGTGCTTCTGTCGAGAGGCCTCTCGAACGACTGGGTCATCATCCCCGACCTAGAGGAATCGGGCGACCATCCGCCTGCGATGGCGTGGGACCAGTTGGAACAGACGATGACCGCTTTCGCCGTGCAGCGCCTGAGCCACCTGGTCGCTGTGCACGCCGCAACCATCGCCTGGAAGGGGAGGGCGCTGGTGGTGCCCGCCGCGTCGGGGTCGGGCAAGAGCACGCTTTCCCTGGCGGCGATCGACGCGGGCGCGGACGTGCTCAGCGACGAGTATGCGCTCATCGACCCGGCGACGGGGCGAGTGACGGGATGGCGCCGGCCCATCGACGCCCTGGGGAGCGACGGTTCGTTGACGCGGCGTGACGTGGCCGTGGACTCCGAACCCCTGCCCGCCGGGCTTCTCGCATTCATCGAGTTCCGTACCGGCTCCCGCAACGAATGGAGACCGATGGCGGGCGCCGAGGCCGTTTCGGAACTGCTCGCTGGTTGCGTCACCGCTCCCCTTCGCCCCATCGAGTCGATGGACGCTGCGCTGCTAGTCGCACAGTCGGCCCCGGCCATCAAGGGGACGCGGGGCGAGGCCACGGACGCGGTTCGAGAGCTCCTGGCCATGCTCGAATGACGAACTACTCGCGTAGCATCGCGGGCAACCGACTTGAAGCTGGAACGCAATGGCTGGGCAAGGCCGTCAGGAGCACGACACGGTCCGCCGGTCCGCCGGTCTGCTGGTCGGCGTACTCGGTGACCGCGTCGTGGCCTGTGACGTCGTCGAAAACCGAGCTCATGTCGTCGGAGGCCTCTTGGCGTGGCTGCTCCTCCTCGACGAAGCGACACCGCTGGCCGACCTCGTGGCCGATGTCGTCGCGTCGACCGGTTCCACCGAGGAAGCAGCCCGCGATGAGGTGACCGAGGCCGTGCGCCTCGGCGAGTCCTTGCAGCTCCTCGGCCGGGAATGCACGAGCCCACCGATCGCACCGGCACCGCCGGAGCGTACGGTCGTCCTGAGGGCGGGAGCTGTTCGGTCCCCGGCCGGGGACATCTGGCTCCTTCCGGGTGGCGACGACGTCGGCGTCCCGACGCTCATCAGCGCACTCGTCGAGGCAGGTTGCGACGACCTCGGTCGCGAAGTCGTCGGCGTCCGCCGCGACTCGATCGTGGTGGCGGGTCCGGCGCCTCTGCAAGGCGAGTACGGGCCGATAGCCCGGATCCTCCTCTGCGAGCACCGGCCGGATCGAGAGGCGGCAGCCGCCCCACTCGATCCCTACGGCGTGGCCGAGGGACTGATCGGCTCTGCCATCAACCTCCCCCGAGTCGGGGGTGCGGCCCTTCAGATGGTGTGCGATCTGGCCGCCACGGCTCCGGGCCTTCGGATCGTGCACCACGATCCTCTTGCCCTCGCTCGAGTCCTGGTCGCGGCCGGGGACTCGGGCTCTCTGGAAGACCTGGACAAAGTGCTTCGTCGACATCGCCGACAGCACCGCGAGCTCACGCAACCGGCGATGCGCTACCTGGGCGATCTCGACGCTCGAATCTCGGGGGACGTCGTCTTCCTCGGCACGACCATCGAGGGCGAAGACGTCACCTTGGTGGTCGATCGGAGCGGCTACCGGTCTTGGGCCCTCGCCGGGCTGCATCGCCGGATCTGGCACGCCGTGGCGGCCCATGAGCCGCCCGACCTCTCCGAACTCGCGCGCGGCGAGGCCGACAGACGCGGAGGGAGCGACGAGCGCTCGGCGCGCGTGGTCGCCCGAGCGCTCGCGTCGCTGGTGCGCGAGGGCCTCGTCGATCAGGTTCCCGGCCGCACCGAACCGGAAACGGTCGAGTCGTCCGGTGGAGACGATCAGGGCGAGGAGGTGCGGGAGATGTGGCGGTACGGCCCGTCCGGCCCGCGGATGTCACCAGCGAGCGTTGCCGAGCCGTGGGCTTCGTTGGCGTCCAGCGGCTACGCCGTCGACTGGTTCGGCCATCGCCTGGTGACCGACGTCGATTCGATCCGGCCGGTCCTTACCGGTCTGCCAGGAGCCGTAGCCGACGGTGGGCCCGCCCGGCCAAGACCGGGCGCGGTTCTGGTGGAGATCAGGTCCATTCCGGGTCCGGCCGGCGAGATGCTCATCCGATTGAACGGAACCCGCTTGTGGTGGGTGAGCGAGAACGACGGGCTATCCGTGCTGGGCATCATCCTTGCCAACCTCGCCGCCGACCGTCATCGCTTAGCCCAGCCGTGGGGCGAGATCTCGGTTGCCACACGGCGGGACCGCTGCGTGGTGACGGTCGGGACAGCCCTGGAACCGGGCCCGGGCGACGAGGCAGCGGTCCGCCACCACGGGACGCTGTTCGGAGCCCGCGTCGACGACCGCAGGGTGCTGATCCCGGAGGCCACTCGGGCCGCGCGCTGGTTGACCCGAGGTGCGCCGGCCGACGAGCTGGCGCGGCTGTGGACTCCCTATGCGCTTGCCGGTGTCGTCGCCCTCGGAGCGCGGGATGTGCTGAGCGGATGGCTCCGGACCCTCACCGAGCTCACCCCGTACGAAGGTGCGTCTGAGCGGTACCTCTCGGAGACCGTGGCCCAAGGAGACATCCCACTGTCGGTGGTGAACGAGGGTGAGACCCAATTCGGGGCTGTCGAGCGGATCCTCGCCGAGGCCGGGGATCCAGGCCGGACGGAGAACACCCCGGGTGTGGTGCGCAGCGGGCGGACGACGACCGAACCGCGTGGGGCGGAGACGGACCTGAGGTTTGCCGCCTGGCGGTGGGCGTCACGGTTGGGGAGGCCTTCGTGGGTGGAGGAGTCGGCGAAGATCACCCCGGGACGGCTCTCAGTCGGGCGGGGACTTCTGAGGATCCGCCTGCCGGGGGACACCGGGGCCGACCTCGATGGGCCCGCCTCTTTGGCGAGCGATCCGGTCAGGAATGCGATCGGAGAGCTGGGACTGGACGCGGAGGTCTCCGAGGAGGTCGCGCGAGCGAGCCTGTCGACCGGGAACCTCTACCTGGGCGTGGAACCGGAAGGATCGCACATCAGGCGGAAGCTCTATGTGCGAGGCCTCACCGCTCCCGGCTGGCGGCCGATCGCCCCGCGCTGGCCGCACCGGCTGCGGCGGGGTGATGACACCCCGGACTGGCTCGCCTGGAAGTGGACCGATGACGGGTCCCGAGGCATCGAGCGAGCGGTCTACCTGGCGCACCTCGGCGGCGCCGAGACCATCGGCCAGGAGACCGATCCCCTGATGGACGCCATGGAGCCGGAGTGGGTCGATGTCGTCGGCCACCTCCTGGGGCTGCTCGGTATCGGGCGTCAGCAGGCCGCCGACGACGGAGACCTGCTGGTCCTCGATGAGACGGGCCGACGATCGGTCGACCTCTCCCGGCGCGCGCCGGTGCGAGGTCCATCCACCTTCGAAGCCGAAGCGCGGTGGCTGGCGGCGACGGCCGAACTGAACGCGCCCGGCTCGGAAGGCCTGGTGGCGTGGAGCCGCAGGCGGGTGCTGTCGCGCCTCATCTTCGGGATCGACGGGCGAGGCGAGCAGTTCGTGAACCTCTACGGCTCGCGCCTCACCGACCGCTGAACGCGCCGGCCACGAGGTCGGCCATCTGTGAGTCGGAGTCGTACCAGAGCCCGTAGGCGGGGATTCGGGTGAACAGCCCGCCGAGCTCCCGCACCGTGGTCGGCGCGTCGCCGGAGTCGAGGACGAACGACACCGTGGCCGCCGCGGCCTGGGCCGGCGAGAGCTCCACCGTCTCCCGGTCTCCGGGAAGGATGACGCACCAACCGATCAGTGGGTAGCGGCCGGGCCGCACGGAGGGAAGCTCGGCGGTCCCGAGCGTTCCGCTGAGGCCGACGTCGTCCACCACCGTCGCATCGTGCTCGACCGAGGGGCGTGGCACCACCACCTCCGCCGTGCCCAGGTCGATCTCGGGGCACCGGACGTCGGCGAGCGCCAGGCCCCGGCGGGCGAGTAGCGGTTGGAGCCGGGGGGCGAAGGCATTGAAGTTGATCGGGACCAGGCCCACGCCGCGGTCGGCGGTTCTCACCGCGATGGCGTTCACCCGGCGCCGCCCCCCAGCAGGCGCCCTGCCGGTGCCGTCGCTGATGTCGGAGAGCAGCGCCCGGAGCACCCGGGCCGGGTCGCGGGAGCGCAAGGGGGTGCGAGTGGGCTGCACCAGCAGGTTCAGTCCGCGCCGGCTGCCCCGATCCGGCTCGGCCGTGCCGGTCATCGAAGCGCCGGCCGCCGAAGGAAGCGCCACCGAGAAGCTGTATCCGGCGCGCGGGTCGTCGATCCGGGCCCCCGCGAACAGGCGGTCGAGTACCTCGGCCGTCGCGTCGCTGTCGACGCGGATCCCGACGTGGTACCCGCCTAGTCGGTACACCCGGGTCCCGGTCCAGGTGACGCCATCGGCCACTCCCGTGCCGGGGGCGCACACTCCGTAGCGGTCGAAGAGGTACCGGGGGGCCGCTGAGTGTCGTTCGCACTGCGGTTCGATGCCGGCCAGCGACTCGGCCAGGGACACCACGTTGCCGTTGCCGTAGGCTGGTGGTGACTTGATGCGCCCTGAGGGGTCGAGGTGGTAGGCCGACGGTGTGCCGGTGGTTCCGAACGGGCTGTCGCCGTCGGGCAGCAGGAACGTCGACGTGAGGCCGGCCGACTCCGCGACACGGCGGTTCGCCACCGGGTCGCCCGACGCCACGAGGACCAGCCGCACGCCCGCGGCGCCGAGCGGTTGCGCCAGGTCGCCGAGTGCGTTGGCGATGCCCGCGCAGTAGCCGCAGTGGGGGTTCCAGTTGACCAGCATCACCTCACGGTCGAGGAGGTCGCTCAGCGACCGGTGGGCACCCTCGAGGTCGCGAGCGGTGAAGTCCTCGACGAGGTCGCCCGGCCTGGCCTCGGGCACCGGCTCGGCGCGAACATCCGCGTGGTCGGAGGCCGGGTCGACGCCGTCGAGCAGGCCGAGTCGGGACACCTGGCGGGTGAAGGACACCACGTCCCCGAGGGCCGCGGCGGCCGGGGAGCCGAGCTCTCTGCTCAGCCGAACGGCGATCTCGGCCAGCGAGGCCACGCCGTCGAACCGGGACCAGATCGCCGCCGCCGAGGTGTTGAGCACCTGCGCCGCGTGCCACCCGTCGAGGAGTACGAGCTCGTCACCGACGGGCACCGGCGAAAGGTGCTCGACGGGCGAGGGAACGAAGCGCTCGTCGACCTGCTCACGGCGAACCGCGCGGGTTCGGGGTGCCAAGGGGTCGTCGGCGGTGATCAGACGCCGATCCACACCGCCCCGGCAGCGCCGTTCGCACCGTCGCTATCGCCGGCGCCGCCGCCGCCGCCCGGCGCTGATCCTGCGGTCTCCTCGACCCCGCCCGAGGCTCCCCCCGGGGTACCGGCACCACCTCCACCTGCGCTGCCGGTGGAGCCGTTTCCGCCGTTCCCGCCGGACCCGGCGCTCCCCCCGCCGCACGCGGTGTCACCGTAGCTTGCCCCCGTTCCGCCGTTGCCGCCCGCGTACCTGACGGTCCCGACCGAGTTTGCGACGGTCCCCCCGGCGCCACCAGTACCCCCGTTTCCAAAGGAGCCGTTACCACCTCCTCCGCCGCCCGCTGCTTTCAATGTCGCGGCGTCCTTGAAGGTCGAGGCTCCCCCGCTAGCACCATCGCTCGTGCCTCCCGCGCCGACCACCACGGTGTAGTCGGTGCACTCGAGGACCGAGATCGTCTTGTGAGCGTAGGCGCCGCCGCCGCCGCCACCACCGCCATAGGTGCCACCGTCGTGACCACCGCTGCCGCCGCCACCCCACGCACGAACGAGGACGTTGTAGCTCTGTTGGGTGTTGGGAATGTGGAACCCGGACGGCCCGCTCGTCCACGTGTGGGTACCGGCGGTCGTGTACTTCTTGCCGCTGCTACCCGAGTCGTTTGGCGTCGGCGTCTTGCCGTTCCGGCACGTCGACCACGCCGCCGCCGGGTCCGCGAGCGCGAACGTGGTCACCGTGGCCGCCGCAAACACCGCCGCGCCGCTCGCGGCCATGAAGGCGCGCCGCGACGGTCCTCGATGACCCGCCACCAACCCGAGGTCGACCAACGACGCGACTGCGTCGGACAACTCGGGCGGAACGTCGCGGTCCGATACGCCGCGTTCCAGCAGGCGCACGGCCGCGACGCCGTCGCCGGTGACGTGGTGGACAGCCTCGCCGGAGGGGTCCAGCACCACGAGCTCTCCGTCGAGTTCCTCGACACGGAGGTCGGCGC
>JADLDD010000008.1 GCA_020846855.1 Acidimicrobiia bacterium
GCGTCGCGGGCGAAGTGGAGGAAGGACCCCGGAACGAAGCCGAGGAAGAGGGTGACCCCGACCGTGCCCAGGAGCACCAACCCGCTCGCGACGTCGACGCGGATCCGGGCCGTGGGCGACTTCTCGCCGGGCTCCGTCATGAACATGAGGACGACGACGCGCAGGTAGAAGTAGGCCGCCACGGCCGCGGCGAGGACGCCGACGAGCAGCATGGCGTAGGAGTGGGCGTCGGCGGCGGCGGAGAACACCGCCAGCTTGGCCACGAAGCCCCCGGTGAAGGGCACGCCGGCCTGGGCGAACAGCAGGAACGCGAACACGCCGGCGAGGACCGGCTGCCGGGCGGCCAGGCCCCGGTAGCGGTCGAGGCTGTGGTCGTCGTCGCCCGGCGCGGTCACCAGGCTGACCACCGCGAACGAGCCCACCACCATGAAGGTGTAGACGAGCAGGTAGAAAAGCGACGCCGACAGCCCCCGCTCGGTGGCGGCCTGGAGGCCGATGAGGACGTAGCCGGCGTGGGTGATCGACGAGTAGGCGAGCATCCGCTTGACGTCGCGCTGGACGATCGCCGCCCCCGCCCCCAGGACCAACGACAACGCGGCGAGGGCGAAGATCACCGGTTGCCACTCGACGTGGTACGAGGAGAAGGCGGTGAAGAGCACCCGGAGCAGGCCGGCGAAGCCGGCCGCCTTGGTGGCCGAGGCCATGAACGCCGTGATGGGGGTGGGGGCGCCCTCGTACACATCGGGGGTCCAGGTGTGGAACGGCACCGCGGCGATCTTGAAGCCCAGGCCCACGAGGATCAGGACCATTCCGACCAGGAAAGTCCCCTCGTGCAGCAGGGTGGTGGACGCGAGGAAGCCGGCGATGTCGACGAGCCCGGTGCTGCCCGTCGCCCCGTAGACGAGCGCGATGCCGTAGAGGAAGATCGCCGAGGAGAACGCCCCGAGCAGGAAGTACTTGAGGCCGGCCTCGAGGGAGCGGTCGCGGCGCCGGTCGAACGCCGACAGCATGTACAGCGGCAGCGACAGGACCTCCAGCGACAGGAACACCACGATCAGGTCGTTGGCCGACGCCATCGTGAGCATCCCGGTGGCCGAGAAGAGCAGCAGCGCCACGTACTCGGGGCCGTCGAGGCGCACGGTCGGGACGTAGCGGACCGACATCAGCAGCGCCAGGAAGGTGGCGATCAGGACCACCGCCCCCAGGAAGACCGCGAAGCCGTCGACGGCCACCATCCCCGCGATCGCCTGGTACGGGCCGTGGTCGTCGACCCGGTTCCACTGCACCCCCAGGAACGCCCCGGCCACCGCCAGCCCGACCCCGGCGACTACCAACGACTGCGTGTAGACGCGGCGGTGGCGCAGGATCGCCTTGAGCATCACGATCACCGCGGCAGCACCCACGAGCGCCAGCTCGGGCGCCATCGCGATCCAGTCGATCGCGGGGGTGGCGATGCGCTCGACGGGCGCCGCGGCGATCACGGCTTGTCCTCCCCGTGGCCGGAGGTCTCCGCCGGCCGGTCCGATCCCGTGACTGCTGGAACGACCCGGCGTTCGGGCTCACGGAAGTCGCTGTGCCTCTCCACGTGGTCGACGAGCGCCTTCACCGCCGGCTCCACCCGGTCGAGGACGAGGCGCGGGTAGACGCCTAGGAAGAGGCTCAACGCGAGCAGCGGCACCACCGCGACCAGCTCCCGCACGCTCACGTCGGGGAAGTGGCCGCGCAGCTCGCTGCGGGGCATGCCGGTGAACGTGCGCTGGAAGGCCCAGAGGAGGTAGAGCGCGGCGAAGATCGTCCCGAACGTCGCCGCGGCCGCGAACGGGCGGTGGACGGTGAAGGTCCCGATGAGGGCGAGGAACTCGCCGATGAAGCCGGAGAAGCCGGGTAGGCCGATCGACGCGAAGACCGCGACCACCCAGAGGCCGCCGAGCACCGGCGCGATCCGCCAGAGCCCACCGAACTCCGAGATCAGGTGGGTGTGCCGCCGGTCGAACAGGTAGCCGACGAGGATGAAGAGTGCGCCGGTGGTGAGCCCGTGGCTGATCATCGTGAACACGCCGCCCTCGAGGCCCTCGGTGGTGAGGGCGAAGATCCCGAGCGTGGCGAAGCCCAGGTGGGCCACCGACGAGTACGCGACGACCCGCTTGAGGTCGGGCTGCATCGCGGCGACCACCGCGCCGTAGAGGATCCCCACCACCGCGATCGCGAGCAGCGCCGGCGCGGCCCAGACCGCGGCCTCGGGGAAGATCGCGATCGAGAACCGCAGGAACCCGTAGGTGCCCATCTTCAGCAGCACGCCGGCGAGGATCACCGAACCCGCGGTGGGGGCGTCGGTGTGGGCGTCGGGGAGCCAGGTGTGGATCGGGAAGAGCGGCACCTTGACCGCGAAGCCCACGGTGAAGGCCACGAACAGCCAGCGGGCCGTACCGACCGACAGGGCGGCCGGCGCCCACGACGTGATCGTGCGGACGTCGAAGGTGAGCACGCCGGTGTCGCCCTGGTGCAGGAACGCGACGGTCAGGATCCCCGCGAAGAGGAACGCCGAGCCCGCCATCGTGAACACGAAGAACTTGAGGGCCGAGTAGACCCTCCGGCCGTGGCCCCACTGCCCGATCAGCACGAACATCGGGGCCAGGACCAGTTCGAAGAAGAAGAAGAAGAGGATCAGGTCGAGGGCGAGGAACACGCCGATGAGGGCCGCCTCGAGGAGCAGCATCCAGGCCGTGAAGCCCTTCACGTTCACGTCGATCGTGGTCGAGACGAGCAGGCTCAGGGGGAAGAGCAGCGCCGTGAGCAGCACCATGAAGAGGCTGATGCCGTCGACGCCGAGCAGGTACCGGACCCCGAGGTCGCCGAACCAGGCGTGCTCCTCGACGAACTGGTAGTGGTTGATCTCGATCGGGCCGGCGACGAAGTGCCACATGAGCCAACCGGCCAGGCCGGCGGTGGCGAAGGTGAACAGGAGGCCGACGAGGCGGACGGCGTCGGTGCGACGCCGGGGCAGGAGCGCCACCACCACCGCCCCGGCCGCGGGTACGCCGATGAGCGCGGAGAGGATCGGGAAGTCGGTCACGTCAGGCCGTCCTCACCCAGATGTAGATCATGAGCCCGACGGCGCCCAGCGCGATCCCGAGCGCGTACTGGCGGACCAGGCCGCTCTGGATCCTCCGGTTGCCGGCCCCGATGCCCCGGAAGAACCGCCCGACGCCGTTGACCGCGCCGTCGATCACCCCCTGGTCGAAGGCCTCCGACATCCAGTCGAGGAACCGCCGCCCCGGCACCCGCACGGCGTTGGCGATGGCTTCGTCGAAGTAGTAGGCGTGCCCGAGGATGCGCCCGGCGATCCCGAGGCGGTCGTCGAGGGGGTCACGCGCCGGGTCGGCCAGGCCCTTGCCGTACATCGAGAGCGCGGCGAACAGGCCGATGAGGCCGGCGACGACCGCCAGCGCGGAGAGGCCCGCGGCCGACAGGAACGACGAGGCGTGGACCTCGGGCACCCCGCCGAAGACCGGCTCGAGCCACTCGACCAGGAACTCGAGGTTCTTGAACGGAAGGCTCAGGAGTCCGCCGATCACCGACAGGACCCCGAGCGCCGCCATCCCGGCGGCCATGGGGAACGGGGCCCGGTGGGGATCGCCGTCGACCGCGGCGGGCCGCGGCTCGGTGCCGTACTCGACGGTGGGCGAGAGCAGCCACTCCTCCGACGGGTCGGCGTCGGCGTCGTGGCCCGCCGCGTGGGCGGCCACGGCCGCGGCATCGCCCGGCGCCTCGCCGGCCGCATCGCCACCGGCCTCCGCCGGCCTCCGGAAGCGCTCGTTCCCGAAGAACACCAGCCACATCTCGCGGGTCATGTAGAACCCCGTGAGCACCGCGGCGACGATCCCCACCGCCCAGACGCCGTACTGGTCGCCGAAGAAGGCCTTGGCGAGGACTTCGTCCTTGGACCAGAAGCCCGCGAGGCCCGGGATCCCGGCGATGGCGAGCCACGCGGCGCCGAACGCCATCGCGGTCACGGGCATGAAGCGGCGTAGACCACCCATGGTCCTCACGTCCTGGTTGTCGCCCAGGCCGTGGATCACCGACCCGGCCCCGAGGAAGAGGGTGGCCTTGTAGAACGCGTGGGTGATCACCAGGAAGATCGCGGCGCCGTAGGCGTGCACGCCGAGGCCGAGGAACATGTAGCCGAGCTGGCTGATCGTGGAGTAGGCGAGGATGCGCTTGATGTCGGGCTGCACCAGGGCGACGCCTCCGGCCAGCAGCGCGGTGGCCGCCCCGATCCACGCCACCGTGGTCGAGGCCGCGCCGCCGCTGGCCTCGAAGAACGGGTGGGCCCGCGCCACCAGGAACACCCCGGCGGTCACCATGGTGGCCGCGTGGATGAGGGCCGACACGGGGGTGGGGCCCTCCATGGCGTCGGGGAGCCACACGTGGAGCGGGAACTGGGCGCTCTTGCCCACCGCGCCCGCGAAGAGCAGCAGGGAGATCGCGGTCGCGGTCCCGGCCGCGAGGCCGCCGGCCGCGCCGCCCATCACCGAGTAGTCGAGGGACCCGATGGTGGCGAAGATCAGGAACATCGCCACGAGGAACCCGACGTCGCCGACCCGCGTCGTGATGAACGCCTTCTTGCCCGCCACCGCGGCGCTGTTCCGCTCGTACCAGAACGAGATCAGCAGGTACGAGCAGAGACCCACTCCCTCCCACCCGAGGAAGGTCAGGAGGAAGCTGCTCGACATCACCAGCACCAGCATCATGAAGACGAACAGGTTCGTGTAGCCGAAGAACAGCGTGAACCGGCGGTCGCCGTGCATGTAACCGATCGAGTAGAGGTGGATGAGCGCCGCGACGCCGGTCACGAAGAGGGCGAAGGTGATCGAGAGCGGGTCGATGAGCAGGCCCGCGGACACCCGGAGCCCCCCGGCGGGCAGCCACGTGAACAGCTTCACCGTGTGACTGCGGGCGTCGGCGGGCAGGCTCCACAGCGCCGCGAACACGACCACCGCCCACGCGAACGACAGGCCGACGAGCCCGGTGCCGATCCACCCCGCGACCGGTTCGCGGAGCCGGCGACCCAGCGGCATCAGCACCGCCGCCCCGAGCAACGGGAGCGCGGGCACGATCCAGGCGAGGTCGAGGATGTCGCGGGCCGTCACCGCGTCGCTCCGGGAGTGGGGTTCACCGCGCTCAACCCTTCAGCAGGTGCACGTCGTCGGCGGTGGCGCCCTCGCGCCGCCGGAAGATGGCCACGATGATCGCGAGCCCGACGGCCACCTCGGCCGCCGCGACCACGAGGACGAAGAAGACGATCGCCTGGCCGCCGACGTCGTCGAGCATTCGGGAGAAGGCCACGAAGGTCAGCGTGACGGCGTTGAGCATCAGCTCCACGCACATGAACATCACCAGGACGTTGCGGCGGACCAGGAGCCCGACCGCCCCGATGCCGAAGACGAGCGCCGCGAGCACCAGGTAGTAGGCACCGGTGATCCTCATTCGGCCCCCTCGGAGCGCGGCGCCGAGGCGTCGGGGGCGTCGCCGGAACCGGGGTGCGAGCGGCGGGCCAGCACCACACCGCCCACCACCGCCAGGACCAGCAGGACCGCGGTCAGCTCGAACGGCCAGAGGAAGGTGGTGAACAGCTCGCGGCCGACGGCCTCGACGTTCCCGAAGCCCGACGCCGGGCCCGTGAGCGAGCCCCGTACCGACGGCCGCCCGGTGGCCCAGGTGTTCCCCGCCAGGGCGATGACCGCGACCACGGCCGCGACCCCCAGCACGATCCCCGCGGGGCGCTGGAACGGGATCGTCTCCTCGAGGCTCTCGTAGTCGTCGACACCGAGGAGCATGATCACGAACAGGAACAGGACGACCACCGCACCGGCGTAGACGATCACCTGCACCGCGGCCAGGAGGTGGGCCTGCTGCTGCACGAACAGGACCGCGACTGCGATCAGGGCCCCGACGAGGAACAGCGCGCTGTGGACGGTGTTGCGCGCCAGCACCACCCCCAGCGCTCCGCCGAGGAGGATCGCCGCGGCCGCGAAGAAGACGAAGGCCTCCATCAGCCCCGACCCCGCGGCAGGTCGATCCGGGCGACGGGCGAGGCCGGCGGATCGGCGACGATTCCGGGCTCGGGGGTGGCCGACTGCCCGACCTCCGGCGGCCGGGTCCCGTAGCCGAGCTCGCCCGACCACGCCACCCGACCCTCGAACACCGCCCGTCCGCCCGGTGAGGTGGCCCGCATCCAGGCGCTGGTGTTGTCGTCCTCGGAGGGGTCGAGCCAGAGCTCCCAGGGCTGGCGCTTCGCCCGACCGGAGTCGTCGACCAGCAGCTCGGCCTTGGTGTAGATGGCGTCGTCGCGGTTGGTGAAGGAGAACTCGAAGAGCTTGGACTCGGTGATGGCCTCGGTGGGGCACGCCTCCACGCACATGTCGCAGTGGATGCAGCGCAGGTAGTTGATCTCGTAGACGAACCCGTACCGCTCGCCCGGGGAGACGGGCGCGTCGGGCGGGTTGTCGGCCGCCCGCACGTAGATGCACTTCGCCGGGCAGATCGCGGCGCACAGCTCACAGCCGATGCACTTCTCCATGCCGTCCTCGTAGCGGTTGAGGACGTGACGGCCGTGGAACCGCTTGGGCTTGGGACGCTTGGTGCGAGGGAAGAAGCCGGTGACCGGCTTCTTGAAGACCTGGCGGATGGTGACGCCGAAGCCACTCAGCTTCCCCATACCGCCTCCTTCCCCGCCGGCGCGCTCACCGGATCTCCTCGACCAGCTCGCCCCGGCGGGGCATCGAGGCCCACAGGAGCCCGTAGAGGAGAGCGGCCCCGGCCACCGCGCCCGGCACGACTATCCACGTGCTCCACCCCTGGTCGCCCCCGACGCGGATCACGGCGGCGATCATGGCCCAGAGGAGCGCGCCCTCGATCAGGAACTTCCACCCCAGGCTCATGAGCTGGTCGTAGCGCAGCCGCGGGAGGGTGGCCCGGATCCACACCGTCCCGTAGAGCAGGACCAGCAGCTTCAGCAGGAACCAGAACACCGGCATGATCCAGGCGTTGAACCATCCGCCGGCGTCGAGGGCGCCGATGCCGGGACCGGCCGGCCCGCCGAGGAACAGGGTCACGACGATGGCCGACATCGTGATCAGGTTCATGAACTCGGCGAGGAAGAAGATCGCGAAGCGGATTCCCGTGTACTCGGTGTGGAACCCGCCCACCAGCTCCTGCTCGGCCTCCACCAGGTCGAAGGGCGGGTGGTTGGTCTCGGCGATCGCCGCCACCACGAAGATCAGGAACGGGACCAGCGCGGGCCAGATCAGCCACTGGGCCACGGGCCAGTCGCCCAGACTCCCCCAGTTGCCCGTCCAGGCCTGGAGGTCGACGATGCCCCGCGTCGAGAGCGTGCCGCTCTGGAGCAGGAGTCCGATGATCGCGAGGCCGAGGGCTGCTTCGTAGCTCAGCATCTGGGCCGAGGCGCGCACCGCGCCGAGCAACGGGTACTTCGAACCCGACGACCAGCCGGCGAGCATCACGCCGTAGAGCCCGAGGCCCGACATGGCGATCAGGAACAGGATCCCCATCGGCAGCTCGGCGAGCTGGAGGAAGGTGCGGTGGCCGGCGATGGTCACCTCCCCGCCGATCGGGACGATCGCGAAGGCCAGGAACGCAGGGAGGATGGCCAGGTACGGGGCGAGCCGGTAGACCCACGGGTCGGCGGTGTCGGGCGAGGACTGCTCCTTGAAGAACAGCTTGATGGCGTCGGCGAGGGTCTGGAGCACCCCGAAGGGGCCGGCTCGGTGGGGGCCGATGCGGTTCTGCATGTCGGCGATGACCTTGCGCATGAACCAGACGTAGAACATCACCGCCACCAGCAGCATGGCGAAGACGGCGACGGTCTTGCCCACCACGATGAGCACGACGGTCAGGTCGACGCCGTCGGAGAAGAGCGGGTCGGCCACCGCGAGGAGGGGGCCGGGCGTCACGGCGCCTTCTCCAGGCGCAGGTCGGTGACGGACACCGAGGCGTCGATGAGCGACGAGGCCGCGACCGGTGGGCGGTTGAAGGCCAGGTAGGCGACACCGTCGGGGACGCCGGGCTCGGCCGCGACCCGGAGCGAGACAGCCCCGCGCGGCGAGGTGACCCGTACGGTGGAGCCGTCGGCGACGCCCAGGCGCTCGCACGCGGACGGGTTCACGAGCAGCGACGCCGGGCGGACGAGCCGGCCCATCGAGACCGACGCGGAGACGGCCCGGCCGAGGTCGTAGAGGCTGCGCCCGCTCACGAGGCGGAGAGCGTACGCGTCGCGGTCGCCGACCTCGGGGGCCGGGGCCGAGGACGGATCCCAGCGCAGGACCGCCGGCCGGGCCGTGGTCCCGGAGTCGGGCCCGGTGCCGGCGTCGGCCTCGTCACCGGCGACGGCCTCGTCGCCCGCGCCGGTCTCATCGGCCGTGCCGACCTCGGTGGCCTCGGTGGCCTCCCCCGCCGGCCGAGCGTCGCCGGCCCGGAACGCGGTCGCGGCACCGGCGGCACCCGCGGGCAACGACGGCCCCACGCTGATCCCGGCGATGCCGTCGCCGACGGTCCCGGGGATGATCGGCTCCCAACGGCGGTCGGTGAGGGGGATACGGGTGGGGGTCAGCACCAGGTCGTCGACGTGGTCGGAGAGCGGGAGCACGACGCCGTCGACGGCCCGGGCGAGGAGGGCGGAGTCGACGTCGGCGAACGCCGGCGCGACCCGGGCCAGCTCGTCCTGGACCTCGGTGACGAGCTCGAGGTCGAAGTCGGAGTCGAAGCGGCGGGCCAGCTCGGCCGCGATGCGCCAGTCGTCCATGACCGAGCCCTCGGGCGCGACCTTCTGCGCCAGGCGCTGGACCCGTCCCTCGATGTTGGTGGTGGAGCCGGCCTTCTCGCCCCACATCGTGGCGGGCAGGAACACGTCGGCCTGGACGAGGAGCTCGGACTCGAAGGACCCCACCACGATCACGAAGCCGGCCGAGACCATCGCCTCGCGGACCAGGGCCCGGTCGGGGAAGTCGTCGACGAGGTCGGCCCCGAGGACGACGAGGGCGTCGATGCGGCCGTCGCGGGCCGCCTGCAGGATCCCCGTGGCGTCGAGGCCGGCGGTTTCGGGCACGCCACCCCACTCGCCGGTGAACCACTCCCGACCGGCGTCGAGCTCGACCCGCCCGGGGAGGATCCCGGGGGCGAGGCCGGCCTCGAGGGCGCCGTGGACGTTGCCCCGCCGGAGAGCGGAGAGGAAGCGGACGCCGGGGCCGGCGAGCGCGGCGGCGGCGGCCACCGTGTGGTCGGCGGACTCGGCCAGCGACGGGCGGCCCAGGACCACGACGACGTCGCCGTCGCGATCGGCGACGAGGCCGGACACCGCGTCGACCTCCGGGTCGCCGGTGGGCGAGCCGCCGAGCGCGGAGGCGACCTGGCGGGCCAGCTCGGCCTGCTCCCCCGGCAGGTAGCGCAGCGACGCCGACGCGTAGCGGGTGAAGCTGGTGTCGGTGGCCGACAGCTCGATCACCGGGACGTCAAGGTCGACGACCGCGCGCCGCAGGCGCAGGTGCAGGACCGGCAGCTCCTCCTCGACGTCGGGGCCGAGCAGGACCACGGCGCGAGCCCGGTCGAGGTCGGGGATCGTGGCGCGGTCCATGCCGAGCACCACGGGTGCCGGGAGACCGTCGCCGAGCTGGGCGTCGACGTTGTCGGTGCGCAGGACACCCTTGGCGAAGCGGGCCCAGGCGTAGGCGTCCTCGTTGGTCCCCCGGGCGCCCCCGATCACCGCGACCGCGTCCGGTCCGCCCCGGTCGAGTGCGAGGCGGAGGCCCTCGGCGGCGGCGTCGAGGGCGGAGGTCCAGGAGACCTCGACCAGCGACCGATCGTCGCCGCCCCGAACCAGGGGCCGGCGGATCCGCTCGTCGGCGTGGACCGACTCGTAGGACAGGCGGCCCTTGTCGCAGAGCCAGCCGTGGTTGACCGGCTCGGAGTCGACGCCCAGCAGGCGCAGCATCCGGTTGGCCGACGAGTCGACCGCGGCCCGGCAGTTGACCGCGCACAGGGTGCAGCTCGTCTCGGCCGTCTTCAGGTCCCAGGGACGGGCCTTGAAGCGGTACGGGCGGGAGGTCAGGGCGCCGACGGGGCAGATCTGGACGGTGTTGATCGAGAAGTACGGCGAGAAGGGCTCGTCGGGGAAGGTGATGACCTCGGTGGCCATGGCGCGGGCCCCGAAGTCGATCATCGGCTCACCGGCGACCTCGGCCGCGAAGCGGGTGCAGCGCCCGCACTGGATGCATCGCTCCCGGTCGAGGTAGACGAGGTCGTTGACCGGGATGGGCTTGGCCCAGTGGCGCTTCTCCTCGACGAAGCGTGACTCCCCCGGGCCGTACGACATCGTCTGGTCCTGGAGCGGGCACTCGCCGCCGCGGTCGCAGACGGGGCAGTCGAGCGGGTGGTTGATCAGGAGGAACTCGAGGATGCCCTCCTGGACCTTCTTCACGGCCTCCGACTGCGTGTGGACGA
>JADLDD010000009.1 GCA_020846855.1 Acidimicrobiia bacterium
CCGGTAGCAACGAGATCGCCGTCTTCGTGGTCAGCGGTCCGCCCGACGCGCCGGTCCTCCGCCGAGCCCGGTGACGTGGGATCCCGGCCGCGGGGGTGCCGGCCCGGCGGCGAGCCGGCGCGCGGCCCTCCGCTTCCTGACCTCCGACGGCGTCACCGACGTCTTGACGATCGTCGTGGCCTGGAACTTCGCCGTGGCGCAACCTCTTCTCGACGTGCTGGGCCGCAACGCCACCCTGTTCGTGGCCCACGACTCGCCGGCGCGGGACATCGTCCTCCTGGCGGTCGGGCTCACCGTGCTCGCCCCCCTGCTGCTGGCCCTCGTGGTGGCCGCCGTCACGGTCGTCTGGCCTCCGGGGGGCCGGACCGCGCACGCGCTGGTCGTGGGCACCCTGGCCGTCCTGATGGGTGGGCAGGTGGTAGAGCGCCTCGGCGAGGCCCCGATCGTCGCCCTGGTGCCGTTGCTCGCCGCCGTCGCGGTCGTCGCCGTGCACCTGTACCGCCGCTGGGCACCGGCCCGGACGTTCGTCCGCTACCTGAGCCCGGCCCCGCTGGTCTTCACGGCCTGGTTCCTGTTCGGGTCGCCGGTGTCGGCCCTGGTCGTCCCCGGCCGGACCCCGGCCGGTGCCCTCGGCCCGGCCGGGAACCCGGTGCCCGTGGTGATGGTCGTCTTCGACGAGCTGCCCGTCGTCTCCCTCATGGCGCCCGACGGCACCATCGCTTCCGAGGCCTACCCCAACTTCGCCCGCCTGGCGTCGATGTCCACGTGGTATCGCAACACGACGACGGTGGCGTCGAACACCGACCACGCCGTGCCGGCCCTCCTCACCGGTCGCCGGCCCACGTACCGGGCGGTCCCCGTCGCGAGGTCGTACCCCCGGAACCTGTTCTCGATGCTCGAGGGCACGTACACCCCGAACATCTGGGAGGCGCTCACCTCCATGTGCAGCGCCGAGATGTGCGGTTCGACGAGCGCGGACGTGCCGTTCACCGAACGGATGGGACCCCTGGTCGCCGATACCTGGGTCGTGGCCGGACACACGATCTTCCCCTCGGCCGTCGCCGGGTGGTTTCCTTCCATCGACGGCAAGTGGTCCGACTTCGGGGCGTCCGGCCGCTCCCCCGCGACCCCCACCGGGCCGCAGTTGTTCAGGGAGGCGCCGGGCACGTCCGAGGCGCTGACCGAGATGCAACGCCTGTGGGCGGGTGCGTCATCGGACGTCGCGACCGAGCGCAAGCGCCTCGCGTGGCATGATCCCCACGCCGCGGTGAGGGCCTTCGACGCCGGCCTCCGGCCCTCGCGCCGCCCGGCGCTCCACTTCCTGCACATCCAGCACCCGCACTACCCGTGGCGGTACCTGCCCGACGGCCGCAGCTACGACGCCCCCAGCCCCTTACCGCCGTTCGACGCGCGGTGGCCCGCCGGCGAGACCGCGGCGCTCGCCCGGTCCCGCCACCTGCTCCAGGTCCAGGACGCCGACCGCCTCCTGGGGGAGATCCTCGACCGCCTGAGCGCGACCGGCCTCGTCGACGACGCGCTCGTGGTGGTCACCTCGGACCACGGGATCTCCTTCGGCGCCGGCCTCCAGCCCCGCGGGGTCACCGGGGTCGCCCAGGGCGACACGGCCTGGGTGCCGCTGTTCGTGAAGGTGCCGGGCCGGCAAGGGGGTCGGATCGACGACCGCCCGGCGTCGATCCTCGACGTCCTGCCGACCGTTGCCGACGTCCTCGAGATGCCGCTCGACGACCCCGACGGGCGCTCCTTGCTCCGATCCGCCGGGCCGGCCGAGCGGGCGATCCTCGCCGCGGGAGGTGAGTGGCTGACGCTCCCGCCGGATGCGGCTCCGCGTGATCAGGCGTTGCGCCGCGCCTACGAGGAGGTGGGGACCGACCCGCGCGACGGGCACCGGCTGTTCAGGATCGGCCGCTACGGGAGCCTGGTCGGGACGGTCCCGCCCGCGGCCCCCACGGCGACCTCGCGGGCGGTGCTCGGCGACGCGCCGGCGTTCGTCGGCGTCGACCCGCGAACCGGGAGGATCCCGGCGTTCGTCACCCTGCGGATCGTTGGGGAGGACGACACGCCCTCCGTGTCCGACGGCCACGTGATCGCCGTCAACGGCGTCATCGCGGGAACGGCCCACGTCCAGGACCGGGAGTCCGGGACGGTCGTGGTCGGCGGCCTGGTCGACCCGGCGAGCTTCCGGACCGGTCGCAACGAGATCGCGCTCTACGCCGTGACCGGCCCGCCCTCGGGACCGAGCTTCCGGAGGATCCCGCTCGCCCGATGATGGCGTCCACCGCGTCGCCGCGGGGGAGCTAGACCGCTTGGTCGTACACTCCACGCCGGTCATGAAGATCTACACCCGCAAGGGCGACGACGGCAGCACCGGATTGCTCTACGGGGGGCGCGTGCCCAAGTCCGGCGCCGGGCCCGTCGCCTACGGCGACGCCGACGAAGCCGTCGCGGCCCTCGGCCTGGCCCGGGCCGAGTGCAGCCCCGACGACGAGCTCTTCGGGATCCTCGTCGACCTCCAGCGCCAGATCTTCGTGGCCGGCGCCGAGTTGGCCACCGCGCCGGAGAACCGCCACAAGCTCACCGACGGGACGACGCGGGTGACGGCCGGGATGGTGGAGGCCCTCGAGCCGCTCATCGACGACGTCACCGGCCGGTTCGAAGCGCCCCGCGAGTTCGTGATCCCGGGCGAGAACCGGGTGTCCGCCGCCCTCGACCTGGCCCGCACCGTCGTGCGCCGGGCCGAGCGGGGTGCCGTCGCCGCGACGGCCGAGGGCTGGCTGGAGCCCGGCAGCCACGTGGTCGCCTACCTGAACCGGCTCTCCGATCTCATCTGGACCCTCGCGCGCTGGCAGGAGGGCGGATTCCGCCCGTCGCGCGCCGGTACCTGAGCGTCCCGGGCCGCCCGACGGCCCGCGCCGCCCGACTGCCCGGGCGGCTCCCACCCGACACCATCCGAACCCCTGCGAACCGGAGGACCCCATGGCCCCGACCGTCGCCATCGCCCCCACCCCCGTGGAGAGCGCCGAAACCGACCTCCTCGCCGTCCCGGTGTTCACCGGCGGCGCCCTCGGCCCCGGCGGCGAGGCGCTCGACGCCGCGCTCGGCGGCGACGTGACGAGCGTCCTGGCCGAGACGGGCTTCAAGGCCAAGGCCGGCGAGGCCGTGTTCGTCCCGGTGGCCGGGCGGGTCGCGGCCGGGGCCGCGGTGCTGGTCGGGCTCGGGGAGCGCGACCGGCTGGACCTGGCCGTGCTTCGGCGGGCGGCCGCCGGCCTCGCCCGGGCCGCGCGGGTCCGCACCGACGTCACCACGGTGGCCACCACGCTGGCCGAGGTGGTCCCCGACGGAGCCGAGAAGACCGACGCCGTGCGGGCCGTCACCGAGGGCCTCCTGCTCGGCGCGTACCGCTTCACCGCCTACAAGTCGGAGCCCGACGGCTCCGAGCTCGAGCGGATCGAGCTGCTCGGGCGGGGTGGCGCTCGGCTGGCCCGCACCGTCGAGCGGGCGGCGACGGTCTGCGAGGCGGTGGCCTGGGCCCGCGACGTCGTGAACGAGCCGTCGGGCGGCAAGTCGCCCGCCGCCTTCGCGGAGATGGCGCGGGAGCGCCTCGAAGGGAGGGGGGTCGAGGTCTCGATCCTCGACGAGGCCGGCATCGAGGCCGAGAGGCTGGGTGGCGTGGCCGGTGTCGGTCAGGGCTCGGCGCGGCCCCCGCGCTTCGTCACCGTCACCTACTCGCCCCCCAAGGCGCGGGCCACCCTGGCCCTGGTCGGCAAGGGCGTGGTGTTCGATTCCGGCGGCATCTCCATCAAGCCGTCGAGCGGCATGGAGACCATGAAGACCGACATGTCGGGCGCGGCGGCCGTGCTGGCCGCCATGTCGGTGCTCGACGCCCTCGACGTGAAGGCCAAGGTCGTCGCCTACGTGCCGATGGTCGAGAACATGCCCAGCGGCAGCGCCATACGCCCCGGCGACGTCCTGCGCATCCGCAACGGCAAGACCGTGGAGGTCCTCAACACCGACGCCGAGGGGCGCCTGATCCTCGCCGACGGCCTGGCCCGGGCCGTCGAGGACGGCGCCGACGCCATCGTCGACGTCGCGACCCTCACCGGCGCGTGCGTCGTCGCCCTGGGGGAGAAGGTCGCCGGCCTGATGGGCAACCGCGACCCCTTCGTGGACCAGGTGAGGGGCGCGGCCGAGCGGGCGGGCGAGCGGGTCTGGCACCTGCCGCTGCCCGCCGACTACAAGGCGCTGCTCGACTCCTCGGTGGCCGACATCCAGAACATCAGCGAGGGTCGCTGGGGCGGGGCCCTCACCGCGGGTCTGTTCCTCGAGGCGTTCGTCGACGGAACCCCGTGGGCCCACCTCGACATCGCCGGCCCGGCCCGGGCGTCGCGCGACGACGGCGAGCACCTGAAGGGCGGCACCGGCTTCGGGGTCCGCACCCTCGTGGAGCTGGCGTCGTCGTTCCGCCGGCCCGCGGCGCGGGACCGGGATCCCGACCGGGCGGGCGGCCGCCACGGGAGCTAGTTTTCCGGGTATACGCGCCAGGATTGCCCATGGGTTTGCCCGCCGTGGCGGCGGGGGATGGCAGATCGTCCCCTTCAGACCCCGGTGCCCCCTGACGACGTACCGGTCGGGCCACGATCGTCCCCGCGATCGTGTCATCGACGGCCGTCGTCGGCGTCGTCGTTGGAGAACGAGAACCCGGGGCCCGACCGCAGCGAAGGAACGCAGCGCCGAGAATGACCCATCCGGTCACCTTCCAGATCCCGCGCCTGCGGGCGATCGCGGCGCACGCGCTGCCGCGGATCCTCGAGGGAACGGTCATCCCGCTGGTCCTGTTCCTGGCGGCCCTGCGGGTCGTGGGAGTGTGGGGCGCGCTCGGCGTGGGCCTCACCTGGACCTACGGAGCGATCGGCTACCGGCTCGCGACGCGCCGGGCGGTTCCCGGGATCCTTCTCGTGGGCGCGCTGACCGCCACCGGCAAGACGGCCATCGCCCTGGCGACCAAGAGCGTGTTCGTCTACTTCCTCCAGCCCACCCTGGGCACCTTCCTCGTCGGCGGCGCCTTCCTCGCCTCCACCATGTTCGGCCGGCCGCTCACCCGCAAGCTGGCCCACGACTTCTGCCCGCTCCCCGACGCCTTCGCCGACCACCCGCACGTCCAGCGGTTCTTCCACCAGATCTCCCTGTTGTGGGGGATGGTGTTCATCACCAACGCCGCGGTGAGCCTCTGGCTCCTGGTCAGCCAGTCCGTGGGCGTCTACGTCGTCGCCAAGCAGGCCACGTCGAGCACCCTCACCGTCGCCGCGATCGCCCTGTCGGTGTGGTGGTTCAAGCGGGAGATGACCCGCCACGGGATCCTCGCCGGGGTGGAGCGCCGGGCGGTGGCGGTGCCGGCCCTCGTCCCCGCGGGGTCGGAACCGGGCGCGATGATGTTCGAAGGGCAGGGAGGGATCCGCTGATGGGTGTCGACATCCTCGATCGTCTGGTCACAGCCGACGGCGTGAGCCTGGAGGCCCGAGCCTGGTACGCAGGTGGTGAGCCCCGTGCCGCGGTGGTGCTGTCGCACGGCTTCAGCGCCCACACCGCCGATCCGCAGGTCATCACGGTGGCCGAGATGCTCCAGGCCCGCGGCCTCGACGTGATCAGCTACGACGCCCGCGGCCACGGCCGCTCGGGCGGCCAGTCGACCCTGGGCGACCTCGAGGCCCACGACGTCGCCGCCGCCGCGGCGGTGGCGTCGCGGCGGTCCGAGCGGGTCCTGCTCGTAGGGGCGTCGATGGGGGCCATCGCCGTCCTCCGTCACGCGGCAGGCATCGGTGCCGGCGTCGACGGCGTCGTGCTGGTGAGCTGCCCGTCGCGCTGGGCCCTGCCCCGCAACCACCGCGCGCTCCTCGCCGCCGGGATCACGCGGACGCGCATCGGCCGCCTGGTGGCGTCGCGCTACTTGGGGGTGACCGTCTGCCCGCGCTGGACCAACCCGGAACCGCCCACCGAGCTCATGGGCCGCGTGAGCGTGCCCGTGGCGGTCGTGCACGGCGACGACGACCGGTTCATACCGGCCTCGGCGTCCCGAGAGCTGCTGGACGCGTCGTCCGGAGGAGCCCGCCTGTGGCAGGTCCCCGGCATGGGGCACGCCTTCGACGCACGGTCGATCGAGCCGATCGGCGAGGCGGTCGACTGGGCGCTCGACTCCGCCCGCACCGGAGCGCCGGGCGCCCCGATCGCCGCCGCCTCCTGACCGGTCGCCTTCAGCGGTCGGCGGGTGGGGGCGGCTCCCACCACCAGGCGAGGCCGACGAGGCCCGGACCGGTGTGGACGACCATCACGCTGCTGAACGACCCGACGAACGCCGTCGCGGGATCCACCGTGGCGCGAACCTCCTCGAGGAGGTGGGTGGCCGCCTCCTCGTCGACGGCGTGGAGCGCGGCCACGTGGAGGCGTGATCCCCCGGCGTAGGTCTTGCGCCAGCGGCCCAGGATCCTCTCCAGCGCCGCGTCCCGGGTGAACGCGGGGCGCAGCGACCCGACGTGGCCGCCGTGGAAGCGGAACAGCGGGTTCACGTTGAGGAGCCGCCCGGCCCTCCCCGCCAGGCCCGGAACCCGGCCGCTGGCCACCAGCCGGTCGAGCGAGTCGACGGTGGCCACGAGCTGGACCCGCTCGATGGCGGCGCGGGCGGCGGCCTCCACCTCGTCGATGGACGCGCCCCGGGCCGCGGCCCGGGCCGCGTGGACCACCACCAGGCCCTGAGCCCCGGCGGCCGTGGCGGTGTCGACCACCCTGACCGGGCCGGGCGCGTCGGCGGCCACGGAGTCGGCGGCGAGGACCGCCGCGTCGTGGGTGCTGCTCATGGTGGACGCGATGGTCAGCACCACCACACCGTCGGTGGTCATCCGCTTCTCGATGGCCGCCTGGAGCTGGGCCGGCGTCGGCCCGGACGTGGTGACCCCGCCGTCGAGGCGCGGGAGGAGCTCGTAGAGCGGCAGGTCGCCGTCGCGGTGCTGGACCCCGCCGACCGTCAGCAGCAGCGGAACCACGGTCACGTCGAGGCCCGCGGCGACCTCGGCCGGCAGGGCGGCGGCGCTGTCGGTGACCACGGCCACGGTCACGGCGTCACCGGCCTGCGGTCGGGCCGTGGGGCTCCGGGCCGGGGCGAGGTGGGGGGAAGCGGTTCTCCCGCGATGAGACGGATCACTCCCACCTATTGTGGCCCGGGCGAGGAGGTGTGCTCGTGGAGGTTCCTGGAGGGGCGGGTTCCGAACCGCCGACCCGACCCGGTGAGCGGCGCCACCGCCGGCTTCCGGCCCCGGCGGTCCTGGTCGTCGCGTTCGCCGCCGGTTCGGTTCCGTTCTCCAACATCGCGTCGAGGCTCCTGCACGAAGTCGACCTGCGCGACGTGGGGAGCGGGACCGTGTCGGGCACGTCGCTCTACGACGTCGCCGGATTCGGCCCCCTGGCCGTCGCCGGCGTCCTCGAGGTCGCCAAGGGCGCGGTGGGTCCTCTCCTGGCCGGGCGTGACCGCCCCCGCCTCGCGGCGCTGGCCGGAGGAGCGGCGGTGGCGGGCCACAACTGGTCGCCGTTCCTGCGGGGGGCCGGGGGCCGGGGCGTGTCGCCGGCCCTCGGTGCGCTCCTCGCCCAGGACTGGCCGGGCGGCGCGCTGCTCCTCGGCGGGATGACGGCGGGACGCCTGGTTCGCCAGACGGCGCTGGGGTGCCTGGTCGCCGACCTGGCCCTCGTCCCGTGGCTCGGGCGCCGGCGCGGTCCCGACGGCGTCCGGGTGGCGGCGGCCGTGGTGCTCCCCATGCTGGCCAAGCGCCTGGCCGGCAACGCACCCGCGCCACGCCCGTCCGCCTACTTCGCGCGCCTCGTTTTCGATCGCGACGACTTCGCCCCGGCCCGAGGCGCCTGAGGCGTGCGCGACCTCTGGCGCCGGCGCGGCTTCCGCCACCTGCTGATCGGGCAGGGCGTCTCGGCCCTCGGCGACTGGATGGGGACCGTCGCCTTCATGGCGCTGGTGCTCAACGTCACCGGCTCGTCGACGGCCGTCGGCGGCATCCTCGTGCTGCGCCTGGCCCCGGCCGCCATCGCCGGACCGCTGGCGGCGCGGCTGTCCGGCCGCCTCGACCGGCGCTCGACCATGCTGGCGATGGACGCGGTGAGGGCGGTGATGATCGCCCTCGTCCCGTTGGTCCTCTCGTTGTGGTGGATCTACCTGTGGGCGTTCCTCCACGAGCTCGCCAGCATCGTGTTCCTACCGGCGCGCGACGCGGCGATCCCCGACCTGGTCGAGGAGGACCAACTGGAGACGGCCGACGCCGTGATCCTCGGCAGCTCCTACGGGTTCATCCCGATCGGGGCCGGCGCGTTCGGCCTGGTGACCTGGTTGACGTCGTCGCTCCCCGTCGGCGAGCGCCTGGAGCTCGGGCCCGTGTTCTGGATCGACGCGCTGACGTTCGTCGTGTCGTACGTGATGATCAGCCGGATCCACCTCCCTTCCACCGAGTCGGCGCGGCGGGGCTCCGCCTCGGGCGAGGGCCGGTTCGTCGACGCGTTGCGCCTCCCGCTGGTGCGGAGCGTCCTCCCCGCCACGGTGGGGGCGGTGACCGGCATCGGGGTGCTCTTCTCGCTCGGCATCGTCTTCGTCCGCGACGTCCTGACGGCCTCCAACACGCAGTTCGGCATCCTCATCGCGCTGTTCGGGGTGGGTGCCTTCGTGGGCCTGATCCTGCTCCGCTGGCGCGACACGTCCAGCGTCGAGGCGGTCCGGTTCACCGTCGCCGTCCAGGGGGTGACGATCTCGGTCATGAGCCTCTCCCCGACGGTGGAGATCGCCTACCTCGGGGCGGTGATCTTCGGTGGGGCGGCCGCCGCCGCGCTGGCGGCCGGGATGAGCGTCCTGCAACGCCGTCTCGACGGCGACGATCGGGTCCTCGCGTTCACGGTGTTCCACGTGGTGATCCGGGGCGGGCTCAGCCTGGCGGCGATCGGTGCGGGCATCGCCTCCGACGTGATCGGCGCGGTGTCGTGGCCGCTGGTGGGGAAGCTCGAACCCGCCCGCATCGTGCTCCTATTCGCGGGGGCGCTGGTCTTCTTCAGCGCGGCCTCGATCCGCCGGGTGCCCGCTCTCCCGCCGCCCCGCCCCGCGACGCGTCCGCCCGCCGACCCGGAGCCGGTGCCACCGCCGGATCGAGCCGGCGCCGACCGTCCGGAACCCGACGACCCCGCCACCCGCCCGGGGCCGCCGCCCCCGGCGGGGGCCCGCTGAGCCGGGCGGTCGGCTGTGGACTGGGCCGGCTGGGCCGTCTTCGGGCTGATCGCGACCGCGGCGCTGACCGCGGTGATGATCGCGGCGCAACTCGCGGGCCTCACCCGCCTCGACCTGCCCCTGCTCCTCGGGAGCGTCTTCACCGGTGACCCCGACCGGGCCCGGGTGGCCGGTTTCTTCGCGCACCTGGTGGTGGGCCAGGGGTTCGCGCTCGGCTACACCGCCGCGTTCGCGCTGTGGGGCCGGGCGACCTGGTGGCTCGGGATGGTGCTCGGCGCGGTCCACGTGTCGGTCGCCCTCGGGGCCGTCGTGCCGCTGCTCGCCGGGGTGCACCCCCGCCTGGCGTCGGGCCGGGCCGGGCCGGCCTCCCGGGCCACCCTCGAGCCGCCCGGCCTGCTCGGGCTCAACTACGGCGTGCAGACGCCCGTGGGGGCGGTGGTAGCCCACCTCGTCTACGGCCTGGCCCTCGGCCTGGCGCTCGGCGCGCGGTGACGGCGACGGCCTCCGGCCCGGGACCCGCGCCGGCCGCCGACGGCGGCGGGGCCCCGATCGCCGATCACGCCCTGATCGGCGACACGCGCACCGCGGCGCTGGTGGCCTCCGACGGCTCGCTCGACTGGATGTGCCTGCCCCACTTCGACGGCGAGCCCGTCTTCGGTTCCCTGGTGGGAGGTACGGCGGCCGGCAAGTTCCGGGCCGGCCCGCTCCGGCGGTCGCCGGTCGCGTCGCGCCGGTACCGGCCGTCGACCGCCACCCTCGAGACGACCTGGACGACGGACCAGGGGCGCCTGACCCTCACCGAGGGCATGGTGGCCGAGCTGGGTCGGTACCTGCTGCCCGAGACGCTGGTGGTGCGGCGCCTGGCCGCCGCCGACGGCCCCGTCGACGTCGAGGTCGACCTCGCCCCCCGTCTCGGTGAGAGCCACCGCCCGCCGGTGTTCCGTCACCGGCGGGAGGGGGTGGTGCTGACGTGGGGCTCACTGGCCCTGGCGTTGCAGAGCGATCCGGTGCTGCCCCCGGGTTCGGGCGACGCCGCGACGAGTTGGCGGGTGCGCGTCGAACCCGGTCGGCCGCTCACCCTCGTGCTCTCGACCGCGGATCGCCAGCCCCTGGTCCACGTCGACCCCGAGCGGGCGTGGGAGTCCCTGCGCGACGACGAGGAGCGCTGGCGGCGCTGGTGCGGCCACATCGACACCGCAGGCATCGAGCCTCGGTACCGGGCGCCTCTCGTGCGGAGCCTCCTCACCCTGCGCCTGCTCACCTACTCGCCGTCGGGCGCGCCGGTGGCGGCCCCGACCACCTCGCTGCCCGAGGACCCCGGAGGGGTGCGCAACTGGGACTACCGCTTCGCGTGGCCTCGCGACGCGAGCATCGGGATCGGGGCGTTCCTCGGCGTGGGTCACGTCGACGAGGCCCGCCACTTCCTGGCCTGGCTGCTCCACGCCAGCCGCCTCGCCCGGCCGCGCCTGCCGGTGCTGCTCACGCTCCACGGTCGCTACCCTCGCCCCGAGCACGAGCTGCGGGGGTGGCCGGGCTACCGGTCGAGCCGGCCGGTGCGGGTCGGCAACGGTGCCGCCGACCAGCACCAGCTCGACGGCTACGGGTGGGTCGTCGACGCGGCGTGGCTCCTGACCCGGGCCGGGGTGCGCCTCGACGGCGAGACGTGGCGGGCCGTGCGCGGCTTCGTCGACGAGGTCGCCCGCCGATGGCGGGAACCCGACGCCGGGATCTGGGAGGTCCGCGACGACGCCGCCCACCACGTCCACTCGAAGCTGATGGCGTGGCTGGCCCTCGACCGGGGGCTGCGGATCGCCCGCCGCCGCGGCGTCCCCGAGCGCCGCCGGCGGGGCTGGGTCGCCGAGCGCGAGGCGATCGCGGCCGAGGTGCGCACCCGCGGCTTCGACGCCGGGCTCGGGGCGTACGTCCGCAGCTACGGGTCGACGGAGCTCGACGCCGCGGTGCTCGTCCTGCCGCTCCTCGGCCTCGAACCCCCGGGGTCGCCGCGCACGCGCGGGACGATCGACGCGATCCGCAGCCGGCTGGGGGCGGGCGGGCCCTTCCTGTACCGCTACCCGCCCGGCTCCGACGGCCTGCCGGGCGGCGAGGGAGCCTTCCTGCCGTGCTCGTTCTGGTTGGTCCAGGCCCTCGCCGCGTCCGGCCGCCGTCCGGAGGCGGCCGAGCTGTTCGACGAGCTGCTGGCGTGGGCCGGGCCGCTGGGCCTGTACCCCGAGGAGGCCGACCCGTCGAGCGGTGAGCTCCTCGGCAACCACCCGCAGGCGCTCACCCACGCCGCCATGGTCCAGGCCACGCTCGCGCTGCGCGACTCGAACGGGCTCGAAGGGAGCCCTCCGTAGTGACGGGGATCAGTGGCCGGTCACGGTGCCGTCGGCGAGCACGGCGTGGGGCAGGCAGAGGTCGTCGTACTCGGCGATGGTGATCGGCGGCGCGTCGTCGCCGCAGGTGGGGCAGTGCGGGTCGCGGCGCAGCTTGAAGGTGCGGAAGCTCTCCTCCAGGGCGTCGTAGGCCAGCAGCCGGCCCACCAGCGGGTCGCCGAGCTCGAGCAGGAGCTTGAGCGTCTCCACCGTCTGGAGGCAGCCGATGATCCCGGGCAGGACCCCCAGCACGCCGGCCTCGGCGCAGCTCGGGGCGAGCTCGGGCGGTGGGGGCTCCGGGAGCAGGCAGCGGTAGCAGGGGCCCTCGTAGGGGCGGAAGACCGTCACCTGGCCCTCGAAGCGGAAGATCGACCCGTGCACCACCGGGATGCGCTTGAGCAACGAGGCGTCGTTGAGGAGGTAGCGGGTGGGGAAGTTGTCGGTGCCGTCGACGATCACGTCGTAGCCGTCGATCACGTCGAGGATGTTGTCGGCGCCGAGGCGGGTGTCGTAGGTGACCACGTCGACGTCGGGGTTGAGGGCCGTGATCGACTTCTTGGCCGAGTCGACCTTGCGCTCCCCGATCCGGTCGACGTTGTGCAGGATCTGGCGCTGGAGGTTCGACGAGTCGACGACGTCCATGTCGATGATGCCGAGCGTGCCGACGCCGGCCGCCGCCAGGTACAGCGCGGCGGGGGAGCCCAGCCCGCCCGCGCCGAGCAGGAGGACCTTGCTGTCGAGGAGCCTCTGCTGGCCGGCCGCGCCCACCTCCGGCATCAGCAGGTGGCGCTTGTAGCGGTCGCGTTGGTCGTTGCTGAGCACGGCCGGCGTCACCCAGGGTCGGCCCTCGTACTTCCACCGGTCGAAGCCGCCGGCGAGCGAGACCACGTCGGTGTAGCCGAGCCGGGCCAGCGTCTCGGCCGCGAAGACCGACCGCACCCCGGCCGCGCAGTAGGCGACGATCGGCACCTGGCGGTCGGGGATCCGGCTCTCGACCTGGCTCTCGAGGTGGCCGCGCGGGATGTGGATGGTGCCGGGGAGGATGCCGGCGTCGTACTCGTCCTGCTCCCGCACGTCGAGGAAGACGGCCTGGCCCAGGAGCGGCTCGGCGTCGGCCGGGTCGATCTCCCGGACGTTCTCCCGGGCTTGGTTCAGCAGGTCACGAAAGCTGGGCATGACTCGTCCTCTTCGGCCGCCGGCAGCGCCTATCCGTACTCGGATAAATGCTACTGCACGGGTCGGGTATTCCCCTACGGAGGCCCGGAGCGGCCCGCCTCGCTACCCTCCCGGCCCGTGGGGGGATCCGACGATCACGGCCCCGGCCCGGGCCCCGATCACGCCGAGCTGGCCGTGGTCGCCGGGTGGCTGCGCGACGCCCGCCGCGTGGTGGTGCTGACCGGGGCCGGGATCTCGACCGAGTCGGGCGTCCCCGACTTCCGGGGGCCGAAGGGGTTGTGGACCACCAACCCCGGGGCCGAGAAGACCGCCACGCTCCAGCACTACGTCGCCGACGCCGAGGTCCGCCGCCGGGCGTGGCGCCACCGCCTCGAGTCCCCGATGTGGCGGGCCCGGCCCAACGCCGGGCACCGGGCCCTCGTCGAGCTCGAGCGCAAGGGCCGCCTCGACACGCTCGTCACCCAGAACATCGACGGCCTCCACCAGGCGGCCGGGTCGTCGCCGGGGATCGTGGTCGAGATCCACGGGACCGTCCACGAGGCGATGTGCCTGCAGTGCGGCTGGCGGGGGCCGATGCCGGCCGTCCTCGAACGCGTCGCCGCCGGTGACGCCGACCCTCCCTGCGAGCTGTGCGGCGGGATGCTCAAGTCGGCGACGATCTCCTTCGGCCAGGATCTGGTGGCCGCCGACCTGGAGCGATCGCAGAGGGCGGCCGCCGGCTGCGACGTGTTCCTCGCGCTCGGGACGTCGCTGGGCGTCTACCCCGCGGCGGGACTGCCGGAGATCGCCCGGCGGGCGGGCGCGCGCGTGCTGGTGGGGAACGCCGAACCGACGCCGTTCGATCCCGCCGCGGACGCGGTGGTCCGCCGGCCGCTGGGGGAGGCCCTCACCGAGCTCGTGTCGATGGTGTGACGCGCGACGCTGCGACGCCGGCTCGAGGTGCCGGAGAAGTGGGAGGGGCGCGCCGTGGGCGGCCGGCGCACCGCTCCAGGCCCCGCTGCTGGCGCCGCAAGGGCGGGCGCGGCGAGACGGGGCGATCCTAGGTCGTCAGCCCTGAACATGCATATTCGCGACAAGAGCACCATCTGAGCCCTGGTCGGAGGTATCGACGGTGCCGGCGGCCGCCGTCGTGGCGTTGCTCACGGCGTCGAGCGCGTCGCGGTGCCGCCGGTAGGCCCAGGCGGCCGACTCCCCGCAGAGGCCGGGCTGGAACCCGCTCCCGTGGAGTATCCGCTCGACGTGGTCGGGGTCCTCGCCCTGCTCCAGGAGGGTGAAGGCGACGCGCCGGGCGCGCCGGCGCGCGGTGGTGAGCTCCCCCTCCGACAGCCGGGCCGCGGCCCAGTCGCTGTGGGCCTGCTGGAGGTCGGCCGGTAGGCGGCGGATGTGCCGCCGGTTGACCGGCGGGACGTTGGCCCGCACCGCGACCTCCTCCAGGGGGTCGCCGCACGCCAGGTCGAACTGGACGAGCCGCGAGAAGCTCCGCAGCAGCGGGGACGACGTCCCCTCGCGGTGGCCGAGTCCGAGAGCCTGCGAGGTGGAGGCCACGGGGAGGTCGAACCCACCCGGCTCGCGCGTGAGGCGGGCGGCGAGGTGCCGGAGCAGCAGCAACGTGCTGGGGCCGAGGGTGGGAAGCCAGAAGACCTCGGCGTACATCGATCGGGCGTCGTGTCCGAGGGTGTCGATCACGGGGTCGGGCCAGGGGCGGACGGTGATGGTGGACGGCATGGCCTTCCTTCGGGTCCGGACGGTCAGGTCAGAGGGGGAAGAGCCAGCACCAGGCCGGGGTGGATGAGGTTGGGGTCGTCGCCGACGGCGGCGCGGTTCCGCTCGTAGATCCGCCGCCAGGCGACGTCGACGGCCGTGTTGGTCGCCGCCGGTCCGAGCCGGCGGGCGGCGATGGACCACAGGCAGTCGCCGGGTTCGACGACGTAGGTCTCGCCGGTGGCGTTCGGCACCGGTCCCGCCGGCCCGCGGCGATCGGGGGCGGGTGCACGGCCGTGGGGGACAGGTGCGCGGCCGTCGCGGATCCTCGGGTGGGGGGTGCCGGTCCGGCGCTCGAGGGAGTCGCGGTCGGCGACCACGGGCGGATCTCCCGGCCCCGGTGGCCCGGTTCGGCCGGCGGCCACGCCGGTCGCCGTTCCGCCGACCAGCACCGCGGCGGCCACGGCGACGGCCGCGGCCCGCCGGACCGGCCCCGGGGTGAGCCGGTCGAGGACGCCCACCACGCGCCCGGCCCGACCGGCCGCCCGGAGCACCTCGGCCGCCAGCGCGAGGGCCAGGATCGCCGAAGCGCCCAGCAGCACCGCCCCGGCGGCGAGCGCCACGGGACCGCGCAGCACGGCATCGAGGTCGGGTGTGCGTAGGGCAGGCCCCGTAGCCGCCGTTAACGCCTTGGATACGGACATGTGCAACTATGCCTTCAAGTACGTTGTAGTAGCTGCAACAGCGTTACAGGGAGCTTCGTTGTTGTCAAGTGGCCATGAGGCGGCTTAGGCACGAACCCGGCGAACAGTTGGACTCGGCACCAACAGTGCGCTTAGGGTCACTCACCGCGTCAGGCATGGATGCCCACAACCGGCGTCGGCCGTCAGGTGGGAGGGGCAGGAGGGCGGGGAAGAGCAGGGTCATGGACGACGACGAGTTCTGGGAGCTCACGGCCGACCTCACCACGCCGCGCGCGGAGGACGACGCAGCGGCGGCCCACGCGGTGGTCGCGGCGGAGCGGCACCGGCCGTTCCTCGACGAGGTCCGACGGGTCCAGCCGGGTGAGGTGGTCTCGGTCGTCCTGCTCGACGGCACGGCGTGGCACGGCCGGATCACCGGCGTGGGGGCCGATTGGATCCGCCTCGACGAGGTGTCCGACGCGGTGGGCGCAGCCCGCGCCCGCACGGCGCGCGTGCACCAGATCCGGGAGGCGGCGGTGGCCCGGATCGTCAGGGAGCCGGGGTCGTGAGCGCCTACGCGGGGTCGGGGTCGGCGCCGGCGGCGCGCCGCTCCTCGCGGCGACGCCCGGCGTCGGCGTGCAGCTCGGCCACGTACGCCTCGAGGGCCTCGGGCGACACGCGCCAGACCCCGCGGCGGCCGATCTTGACCGCCGGGAGCTGGCCGGTGCGCATGAGGACGTACACCTGCGAGACGGTGACGCTGAGGATCTCGGCGACCTCGTCGGGCTTGAGGAACTTCGGGATCTCCGCCACCTGTGCCGCCCTCTCGTCGCTTGCTGAGCCCGTAGCATCGCAGAGCCTCGTGATGCCTCGCGGTGCGTTCCCGACCCTAGCTCCCCGGTGGGGACTCCCGTGACCGCCGTCGAGGCCCCGGCCCGCAACGGCCGTACCGAGGTGCAGGCAGCCGCGGGTCGGGTGCGCGGGCCGCGCCGGCGCCGGCGCCTCGACCCCCGCCTCGTCGTCGGCGTCCTCCTGGTCGCCGCCGCCGTGGCCGGCGGTCTCCGGCTGGCCGCGACCGGCGACGACACGGTCCCCGTGGTGGTGGCCACCCGCGACCTGCCGTCCAACCACCGGCTGGAGCCGGGCGACGTCACGACCGTACGGCTCGCCGCGTCCGCCGCCGTGGTCGACACCCTCGTGCGCGGCGATCGCATCGCGTCCCTGACCGGGCGGGTCCTCAGCCGGCCCGCCGCCGCGGGAGGCCTGCTCGACCGGCGGTACGTGGGCCCGACGGCCCGGTCGGTGCGCGAGGTCACGGTTCCGTTGTCCCCCGAGCACGCTCTGGGCGGGTCGGTGCGGGTCGGGGAGAAGGTCGACCTGCTCGCCAGCTTCGGCAAGGGCACCGCCGACGCCCGGACCCTCACCGTCGCGTCGGGGGTCGAGGTCGTGGCCACCGTCCGGGAGGAGGGCTTCCTCGGGCGTGACGGCAAGCTCTCGGCGCTCACCCTCTCCGTGGCGCCCGACGACGTCGTGTTCGTGGTGTTCGCGGCGCGCAACGGGGAGCTCGACGTCGTCCGGGCCACCGGCGGGTCGGGGAAGCCGCCGGCGCGCTTCGAACGAGCGGACCTGCCGTGAGCCCGGGAGGGCCGGCATGAGCTCGCCGGTGACGGTCGCCGTCTGCGGGGCGGGCGCTCCCTGGGAGGCGGCCCTGGTCCGCGGCCTCCAGAGGCGCGAGCTGGGGGTCGAGGTCAGCCGGCGCTGCGTCGACCGCGCCGAGCTCCTCGGCGTGGCACTCCGCGACCGACCCGCCGCGGTGCTGCTGCGCGCCGAGCTCCCGTGGCTCGACCGCGATCTCGTCGGCACCCTCCACGATGCCGGTGTGGCGGTGGTGGCCGTGGAGCGCGAGGCGGGGTCGCGTCCGCTCGAGCGCATCGGCGTGACGCACCGCGTCACCGCCGACGCCACGGCCGACGAGGTCGCGGCTCTCCTGTGGAGCCTCGACGAGCCGACGCCACCGCTCCCAGCGGGTGGCGAGGCAACCCGGTCTCAGGATCCGGCCGGTGGCCCCGCACCCGGTCCACCGGCGCCGGCGGGGGTCCTCACCGCCGTGTGGGGCGGTCCCGGGGCGCCGGGCCGCACGAGCGTGGCCGTCCACCTCGCGGTGGAGGCGGCGCGCCGGGGCCGGCGTTGCATCCTCGTCGAGGGCGACACGTGGGCTCCCTGCCTCGCTCAGCTCCTGGGGCTCCCCGACGGTCCCGGCCTCGCCCAGGCCGCCCGCCTCGCGATCGACGGCTGGCCCCGGCCGCTGGCGTCCGTGCTGCACGACGGGCCTCACGGCGTGCAGGTCCTCGCCGGGCTCCCGAGGGCCGAGCTCTGGCCCGAGCTTCGCGAGCGGGCCTGGCGGGCGATCCTCGACGCGGCACGCGACGAGGCCGACGTGGTGGTCGTCGACGTCGCCGCCCCGATCGAGGAGGACGAGGAGCTCTCCTTCGATCGGGTGCCGTTCCGCCGGAACCTGGCCACCCGGGTCGCACTCGCCGAGGCGACGGGGATCGTGATGGTGGTCGCCGGGCACCCCGTGGGGATCCGTCACGGGGTGCTGGCCCGCCAGCAGCTCGAGCGCGACCTGCCCCTCGCCGCCTCGCGGGCGTCGACCGTGGTCAACCGCTCACCTCGCGGCGCGAGGCGCCTCCAGGACTGCTCCACGGAGCTGGCCCGCTTCACCGGCGCCGCCCCGGTCGCGTTCCTGCCCGTGGAGCCGGCCTTCGAGCGGGTGGTCTGGGAGGGGCGGATCCTGCACGAGGTCGCCGCCCGGTCGGCCTGGCTGCGCGAGCTCCGAGGGCTGGTCGACCGGATCGAACCGGCGGTGGCGGCATGACGGCCCCGATGGCCCCGACGACCGCATCGTCGGCGGTGGAGATCCTCGAGGCGGAGATCCGCGAGAAGGTCCGCCACCGCGAGCTCGAGGCCGGGCCCGGTGGTAGCTCCGAGGTGTCACGCCTCGTCGAGGAGTCCGTCGACGACTACCGGGAGCGCTACCTGCGGGGCGGCCTGCCCCCGCTCGACGACGGCGACGTGAGGCGGCTGCTCGACCGCATCAGCGGCTTCGGCGCGCTGGGCCCGTTCCTCGCCGACCCGGAGGTCGAGGAGATCTGGATCAACGAACCCGGGCGGGTCTTCGTGGCCCGTCGCGGGTACCGCGAGCTCACGACCGTCGTCCTGTCGCCGGGCGAGGTCGAGGAGCTGGTGGAGCGGATGCTGGCCCGCGCCGGGCGGCGCCTCGACCGGTCGCAGCCGTTCGTCGACGCCCGCCTCCCCGACGGGAGCCGCCTCCACGTGGTGATCCCTCCCGTGACCGACCACTGGGCGGTGAACATCCGCAAGTTCGTGGGGTTGCGCGCCCACACCCTCGACGAGCTGGTGACTCTGGGATCGTGCTCGCCCGCCGCGGCGCGCTTCCTCGGCGCCGCGGTCGCCGCCGGGCTCAACGTCGTGGTCGCGGGGCCCGTCGGGTCGGGGAAGACCACGTTGCTCAACTGCCTGGCGTCGTGCGTCCCCGCCGGTGAGCGGATCGTCACCTGCGAGGAGGTCTTCGAGCTCCAGGTGGCCCATCCCGACGTGGTGAGCATGCAGTGCCGCCAGCCCAACCTCGAGGGCGAGGGCGCGGTGACGCTGCGCGACCTGGTGCGGGAGAGCCTGCGGATGCGCCCCGACCGGATCGTGATCGGCGAGGTGCGCGGCGCCGAGGCGCTCGACCTCCTGCTCGCGCTCAACAGCGGCGCGGGCGGGATGACGTCGGTCCACGCCAACTCGGCCCGCGACGCGTTGCGCAAGCTCACCACGCTCCCGCTCCTCGCGGGTGAGAACGTCGACCGCCGCTTCGTCGCGTCGACGGTCACCGCCTGTGTCGACGTGGTGGTCTTCTGCCGCCGGCACCCGGACCGCAGGGAGATCGCCGAGGTCCTCGCCGTCGGGGAGCAGATCGACGGCGGCGACGAGCCCACCGCCGGCCCGGTGTTCACCGGCGAGGGCCCGTCGCTGACGTTCACCGGTGAGCTCCCCCGAGCGGTGGAGCGCTTCGTCGACCGGGGCATCGACCTCACCGCGCTGGTCGGGGGCGACGGGTGAGCACCGTCCTCGCCCTGGTCCTCGGCCTCGGCGTCTTCCTCGTGTACGACGCGCTCACCAGTCCGCGCGCCGACGGGCCGTCCTCGCCCCGCCGGGGTCGGGTCACGTCGCGGGTGGCGCGGCTGATCGCCGAGGCCGGGCTCGACTCCGTGACCCCGCCGCAGCTCCTCGCCGCGTCGGTGGGGTCGGGCGTTCTCGCCGCCGCCGTCACGTACGCGCTGGTCGGGTCGGGTGGTGTCGCCGCCGCCGCCCTCCTCGGCGCGTCCTACGTACCGGTCGCCTACCTGCGGGGCCGTCGCCGGGCCCGGCAGCGCGCCCACAGCCGGTGCTGGCCCGAGGCCGTCGAGCTCCTCGCCGGCGCGGTCCGGGCCGGCGACACGCTCGTAGGGGCGCTGGGAGTGGTGGCCGAGCGGGGTCCCGAGCCCCTGCGCCCCGCGTTCCGGTCGCTGGTCAACGACCATCGGGTCTCCGGGGATCTCGACCGTGCCCTCGCCCGCTTCTCCGCGTCGGTGGCCGATCCCGTGGGCGACAGGGTGGCGGCGACCCTGACCGTGGCGCACCGCGTCGGCGGCCGCGAGCTCGGGCGGGTGCTGCGCACCCTGGCCGAGTTCCTCCGCGAGGACCTCGCCATGCGGCGCGAGGTGGAGTCGCGCCAGTCGTGGACGCTCGTGGCCGCCCGGGTCGCGGCGGCCGCGCCGTGGATCGTCCTGGTCCTCGTGGCGTCCCGTGACCAGGCCCGTCACGCCTACGACACCCCCGCGGGACTGATGGTGCTCGCCGTGGGTGCCGCCGTGACCGTGGCGGGCTACCGCCTGATGCTGGCGCTCGGGCGCATCCCCGAGCCGGCGCGCCTGTCGGGCACCGCGCCGTGAGCCCGCTCGCGGGCGTGCTCGTGGTCGGGACCGGCCTCGGCGGGCTCTCGCTGGTCGTCGCCAGCCACCCC
This sequence comes from Acidimicrobiia bacterium, assembly GCA_020846855.1. Taxonomy (GTDB): domain Bacteria; phylum Actinomycetota; class Acidimicrobiia; order IMCC26256; family JADLDD01; genus JADLDD01. The sequence continues at coordinate 20,284 of JADLDD010000009.1, forward strand.
CGCCTCCGGCGACCGCGCCTGGCGGCCCGGCTCCACCCCTGGGTGGTCCCGCAGCGGGGACGGTCGGCGGCACCGGTACCGGGCCTCGCGGGCCTCCGCGAGGTCCTGCGGTCCGCACTCGACGACGCCGGTCGGCGCCTGCAACGGGCTCTCGGCGACGACGGCCGCGACCTCGAGGAGCGCCTCGCCGCGGCCGGCTCCGACCTGACGCCGTCGGGGTTCCGGTCGGAGCAGGCCGCCTGGGCCATCGGCGGGTTCACCTCCGGCGTGGCCCTGGCTGCCCTCGCGGTGGCGTCGGGCCGGGCGTTCTCTCCACCCGCGCTCCTCGGTGCGGCCGTCCTGTTCGGGGCGGCGGGGGCGATCGCGCGGGACCGGCTGCTCACCCGGGCGGTCGAGGCCCGCCGGGCCCGGATGGTGGCCGAGTTCCCCACCTTCGCCGACCTCGTCTGCCTGGCCGTGACCGCAGGGGAGAGCCTCCGGGGCGCCCTCGACCTGGTGGTGTCGCGCTCCGACGGCCCCCTGGCCGCGGAGGTGCGTGGTGCCCTGCGCCAGGTCCGGACGGGGCTGCCCCTGGCCGAGGCGCTGCCGGTCGCGCAGCGGCGCATCGGAATCCCCGCCTTCGACCGGTTCGTGGGGGCGGCCCTGGCCGCCCACGAGCGCGGCGTCCCCCTCGCCGACGCCCTCCGGGCGATGGCCTTCGACGTCCGCCAGGACCAGAAGAACGACGTCATCGAGGCGGCGGGGCGCAAGCAGGTCTCGATGCTCGTGCCCGTGGTCGCGCTGGTCCTGCCCGTCTCGATCCTCTTCGCGTTCTACCCGGGCGTGCTGGCCATCAGGCAGATGGCCGGCTGAGGCGCGACCAACCCCGGCGGGTCCACGAGGACCGGCCGGACACCCGAACCATCAGCAGGGAGGCGATGGTGATGAGAGAGACGCAAGGCAACGCGCGACGAGACGTGGCCCGGGGCGAGGGGTTCCCTGGTCGACCCGGCGGCGGTCGGGCCCGCGAGCGGCTCGACCCTCGGAGCGAGCGGGGCTCGATCCCGGAGTGGGTCATGCTCCTCGTGATGGGCATCGGGATCGTGATGGCACTGTGGGCGGTGGTGCAGCCCGACATCATCGGCATCGTCTCGGATGCCCTCGGCAAGCTCCGCGGCTGACCGCGCGCCGGCGCCGACCCCGGCTCCGGACCCGGCCGAGCGGGGCGCCACGATGGTCGAGTTCCTGGCCGTGGGGCTCCTGGTGGTCACCGCGCTCCTCACGGTGGCGCAGCTCGCCACGTGGGTGTGGGCCCGCAACGTGGCCGTCAACGCCGCCCACGAGGGGGCCCGCACCGCCGCCGAGGCCGGCCGGGTGCCGCGTGAGGGCGCCGACCGGACCCGGGAGCTGCTGCGCGACGGCCTGGGCCGCGGCGCGGCGTCGTTCCACGTCCGGGCCGCGGGCGACGGACAGGTCGTCGAGGTGACCGCGTCGGGCCGCGCGCCCGCTCTGGTGCCCTTCCTCCCGCCGCTCGAGGTGACGGCCCGGGCGACCGCCTTCGACGAGGACGGGGGGTTCTCGTGACCCGAGCCGGAGCCGAGCCCGAGCGCGGCAGCGCGGTGGTCGAGATGGCCGTCCTCGGCTCGGCCGTGTTCGCGGTCCTTGTGCAGCTCGTGGTGGTCTTCGGCACCGCGCAGCGCGCCGCGCTCGCCACCTCGGCCGCGGCCCGGGAGGCCGCCCGGGTCGTGGTGGTCTCCGACTCCGGCCCGGAGGCCGGCATGAGGGCGCGGCTCGCGGTGGCAACCGCGGAGCGCAACCACGGCCTGGAACCCGGTTCGCTGCGGATCTCGGTGGCCGGCACCCCGGCCCGGGCCCGGACGGTGCGCGTCACGGTGCGCACGTCGGTCCCGATCCTGCGGATCCCGTTCCTGGGCCGGGTCGGCCCGGCCGTGCTGCCGGTCGAGGCGACCCAGGTGATGCGCGTCGACCCGTACCGGAGCATCGGGTGACGGTGCGAGGTGAGCGGGGGCAGGCCTCGGTCCTGCTCGTCGGCTCGCTGCTCGTCGGCCTGTTGCTCCTGGGCCTGGCCGTCGACGGCACCCGGATGTTCGTGGCTCGTCGGGACCTGCACAACGCGGTCGACGCCGCCGCGCTCGCCGGCGCGGGCGTGATCGACGAGGACGCCTACCGCGCCGAGGGCGGGGCGATCCGTCTCGACGCCGCCGGCGCGCGCCGGGCCGCGGAGGAGAACCTCTACGCGGCCGGGTGGATCGGCCGCCCGGGTGTCGAGGCCTCGGTCGAGGTCGACCCGGTGGCGGGCCGGGTCACGGTGCGCCTGTCCCGCCCGGTGCCGATGGTGTTCCTACGCCTCGCCGGCCTTCTCGAGGAGCGGATCGGGGCCCACGCGACGGCCGCCCCGGGACGGCCCTGACCGGACGGGCGGGAACCCCACCCCATTACGCTGGCGGGCATGACGGACGACGAGCGCGCCTCCGGACGCCGCACCGACTCGGGCATCGAGATCCGCCCCGTCTACGACGCGTCCGCCCTGTCGGGGTTCGACCCCGGCTCCCGCCTGGGCGCCCCGGGGAAGCCGCCCTACACGCGGGGCGTGTACCCCGAGATGTACCGCACGCGGCCGTGGACGATGCGCCAGTACTCCGGCTTCGGGACGGCCCGGGAGACCAACCAGCGGTTCCGGTACCTGCTCGAGGCCGGCCAGACGGGCCTGTCGTGCGCCTTCGACCTGCCCACCCAGATGGGCTACGACTCCGACCACCCCCGCTCCGAGGGCGAGGTCGGCAAGGTCGGGGTGGCGATCGACTCGCTCGACGACATGCGCGTCCTGCTCGACGGCATCCCGCTCGACCGGGTCACCACCTCGATGACGATCAACGCCACGGCGCCGATCCTGCTGCTGCTCTACGAGCTGGTGGCCGAGGACCAGGGGGTGGCGCCCTCGGCGATCGGCGGGACGGTCCAGAACGACCTGCTCAAGGAGTACGTGGCCCGGGGCACCTACATCTACCCGCCCCGCCCGTCGATGCGGATCATCACCGACCTCTTCGCGTACTGCAACGAGCGCATCCCGCGCTGGAACACGATCTCGATCTCCGGCTACCACATCCGGGAGGCCGGCTCCACGGCCGTGCAGGAGATCGCGTTCACGCTCTCGAACGCGATCGCCTACGTGCAGGCTGCCGTAGACACCGGTCTCGACGTCGACGCCTTCGCGCCCCGGCTCTCGTTCTTCTGGAACGGCCACAACAACTTCTTCGAGGAGGTCGCGAAGTTCCGGGCCTCGCGGCGCATGTGGTACCGGATCATGACCGAGCGCTTCGGCGCCCGCGACGAGCGGTCCAAGCTGCTGCGCTTCCACACCCAGACGGCCGGCTCGATGCTCACCGCGCAGCAGCCCGAGAACAACGTGGTGCGCGTCGCGCTCCAGGCGCTCGCGGCCGTGCTGGGAGGGACCCAGAGCCTCCACACCAACGGCTTCGACGAGGCCCTGGGCCTGCCCACCGAGCGGGCGGCGAAGCTGGCCCTGCGCACCCAGCAGGTGATCGCCAACGAGTCGGGCGTGGTCGACACCGTCGACCCCCTCGCCGGCTCGTACTTCGTGGAGTCGCTCACCGATGCGGTGGAGGCGGAGGCCTGGGCCTACATCACGAAGATCGACGAGATGGGCGGCGCGGTGGCGGCGATCGAGGCCGGCTACATGCAGGACGAGATCGAGCGCGCCGCGTTCGACTGGGCCCGCGCCGTCGACTCCGAGCGCAAGGTGATCGTGGGGGTGAACCGCTACGTGGACCCCGAGCCGGGTGAGCCCGAGGTGTTCCCGATCGATCCCGAGCTCGAGCGTGGCCAGGTCGCGCGGGTGCGCGAGGTCCGGGCCCGGCGCGACGGCGCCGCCGTCAAGGCCGCGCTCGAGGATCTCCGCGACGCGGCGAGGGGTACCGCCAACCTCCTGGTGCCGATGCGCGAGGCCCTGAGGCGCATGGCGACCCTGGGTGAGGTCAGCGACGTGCTGCGCGACGAGTTCGGCGAGTACCAGCCCACCCGCTGACGTCCCGCCGCGGGCGCGGGCGAAGCGGTCAGCCGGCGCGGCGCAGAGGCTCGAACGGCGCCGGTGGGTTGGCCCGGCGGAGGGCCCGGCGGGCCGCCGCCACGCCGCGCCGCCCGGACCGGCGGGTCTTCTCGTCGAGCTGCCACACCGGCTGCCCCGGAGGCCGGCCGGCGGACCCGCCGCGGGACCCGCCGCGCCGATCGGGCCGGCCGGCCCGGTCAGGCCCGTCGACCCCGTCGACCCCGTCGATGAGGCGCAGTTGCATGCTCACACCAGGAGTATCGCCGGGGGGTGTGACAGGTATTCCGTGCCCCCCGACACAAGCGCTTCCCGTGTCCCACCACGGGAGGATCCCCGGCGTCGCCCGACCGCCCGACGGGTCCGCATCCCGACACGAAAGGGTCGCTAAAGTTCCGGCCGGCACGGCCGACCCATACCGGAGCACGCGACCTCCGAGGCCGCCTCAGTCCGTCTCCTACCCGTCCACCCGGTTCTCACCGTCCTCCGACCTGGGAGCTCCCATGCGGATCCGCCGATCCCTCGCCCTCCTCGCCACCGCCTCGCTGCTCGCCACCTCGTTGGCGGCATGCGGCGGATCATCGGGCGGCGACAAGAAGTCCGAGAAGGACAAGGACAAGGTGAGCGCGACCGCCGGGCCGTCGGGCACCGGATCGCGGACCCTCAACGCCCTCTTCTACATGAACGGACCCGACGGGCCCGAGGGCGGCACCAACCCCGTGGTGGTCAATGTGACCAACGGTGGCAAGGGCGTGAGGGTCAGCTTCACCGAGGACGAGGTCGCCGGCACCGGCGACCAGTGGCGAGCCGCGGGGTGGAACGCCGTGACCGTCGCCACCATGCTCACCGGGGCCTCGCTGTCGGGCCGGAAGGTCGAGTTCGAGGTGACGGGCCGCATCGACGGGCCCAGCGCCGGCGCGCTGATGACGGTCGGGATCCTCTCCACCCTGCGCGGTGACCGCCTGAAGGACGACGTCACCATGACCGGGACCATCAACCCCGACGGCACCGTCGGGCCGGTGGGTGGGATCCCCTACAAGGTCGACGGCGTGAAGAAGGCGAAGAAGAAGCGGATGCTCATCCCGATCGGGCAGCGCAACTCCCGCATCGACGACGGCAGCAGCGTCGACGTGGTGGCGCTGGCCCGCCGCAAGGGCATCAAGGTGACCGAGGTCTCGAACATCTACGAGGTCTACAAGGCGTTCACCGGCAAGGAGCTGCCGCGCCCGCCCGAGGCGGCCGACGTGCGCCTCGACGACAAGACCTACGACCGGCTCAAGGCCAAGGTCAAGGGCATGACCGGTGAGTCGACCCAGGCCTACGCCGAGTTCCAGACCCTCGACCCCCAGATCCAGGAGGTGATGAACCCGGTCGTGGTGCAGGCCAACTCGGCCGCCGAGGAGGCCGGCAAGCTCTCCGACAACGGCCTCCAGGCCGGTGCCTTCATCAGCTCGCTGGAGGCCGCCGCGTTCATGCAGGCGGCGCTCCAGACCGGCCGGGCGCTCGAGGTCTACTTCACCCAGGGCGTCGACGCCTTCGTCAGCCAGATCCAGGGCAGCCAGCAGCTCTCCCTGAAGGTGGAGGCCGCCGTCGACGAGCTCAAGACGTTCGAGCCGAAGACCGTCGCCGACGCCGCCGCCCTCATCGACGCCTACAGCAACGTGCTCGACGCCCTCAGCCTGTCGAGCTACGGCGACAACGTGCTCGGGCAGGTGTCGGAGGCGCCCGACGAGGACACGGCGATGAGCCTGGCGATCATGGGTGCCCTCTACTACGAGCTCGCCGGCACGCTGGTCGACGCCTCCGAGGACCTCTTCGACGTCAGTCGGGGCCTGGGCGGGGCGCGACTCGACCCGAAGATGAGCCTCGCCGACACCGCCGACTTCTTCCGCAAGGCGTCGGAGGCGAACCTGAACGCGTTCGACACCCTGATCATCGACGAGATCGCCAAGGCCAACCAGGCCAGCGCCGACGTGATCAAGGTGCGCTTCGGCAACAACGACATCGACTACGCCCTGGCGCAGAGCACGCTGACGATCCTCGAGGGCGGCCTCGACGAGTACTTCGGCGACGCCAAGACGGCCGACTACGCCAAGCTCGGCGGCAGCGCCGGGCTCTACGCCCGCACCGCCCAGCTCCTGCTCAAGTACTACTCGCTCGACGCCCAGCTCGACGACGACCTGAACGTGGTCGACATCCGCAACCAGCAGGCCCTGAGCCGCTCGCTCGAGTTCGGAGCCGACCAGGTCCAGCGCGGCGTGGGGGTCCTGCGCGGCGAGAAGGTCGACCCGGCGCTCGTGGTCGCGGGGTACGAGAAGGCGACGATCGACCGTGAGGGCGACGCCGACGACAAGCTCAACGCCCTCGGCAGCTACCTGGGGAGCTTCATCTCGAGCCGGGTGCTCGCCTACCTGGGCGGCTTCCCGACCGCCGGCCTCGACGGCGGCGGCTGAGCCGGGGCGGGCAGGGGGCCGTGGGCGTGGCACACTCCGCCCATGGCCTACCTCGATCACGCCGCCACCACGCCGCTCCGGCCCGAGGTCGTCGACGCCATGCTCCCGTTCCTCACGGGCGGGCACGGCAACCCGTCGGGTGGCCACCGGGTCGCCCAGCGGGCCAAGGCCGCGCTGGAGGAGGCGCGTGAGCGCATCGCGGCCGTCCTCGGGTGCGCACCCGGGGAGGTCGTCCTCACCAGCGGGGGCACGGAGGCCGACAACCTCGCCGTGAAGGGCGCGGCACGGGCCGCCCGCGACGGGGGCACCGGCGACGGCGTGGTCGTGAGCGCGATCGAGCACAAGGCGGTCCTCGCGTCGGCGGAGCGGCTGCGGACCGAGGGATTCCGGGTGGGGTGCGCGCCGGTCGACCCCTACGGGATCGTCGACGCCGACCGCCTCGCCGGGCTGCTCGACGAGGGCACGGTGCTGGTGTCGGTGATGCTGGTCAACAACGAGGTGGGTGTGGTCCAGGACCTCGACACGGTGGCGGCGGTGGTGCGGGAGCACGCCCCCCGCGCCCTGCTCCACACCGACGCCGTGCAGGCCGCACCCTGGCTCGACCTGCGCGGCGCGGCCGCGGCCGCGCCGCTGGTCTCGGTGACCGGCCACAAGATCGGCGGACCGGTCGGTACGGGTGCGCTCGTCGTGCGCCCGCCCGCCACGGTCCGGCCCGAGATCGAGGGCGGAGGCCAGGAGCGCGGGCTCCGGGGCGGGACCAACGACGTCGCCGGCGCGGTGGGGTTCGCCACCGCGCTCGAGCTGACCGCCGCGCGCCGCGAAGCGGAGGGTCCCCGACTGGAGGGGCTGCGCGACCGCCTGGCCGCCGGCCTCTCCGCCCTCGGTGGGGTCGAACGGCACGGCGACCCGTCCCGCACCGTCCCGGGCATCTGGAACGGCCGCGTCGGGGGTGTGGAGTCCGAGGAGCTCCTCTTCCTCCTCGACGCAGCCGGGGTGCAGGCCGCCGCCGGCGCATCGTGCTCGTCGGGGGCGGCCGAGGCCTCGCACGTCCTGTCGGCCATGGGCGTCGAACGAGAGGCCGCCCTCGAGTCGGTCCGGCTCAGCCTCGGTCACACCACCACCGACGCCGACGTCGACGAGGCGCTCGGGGCGATCGCCGCGGCGGTCGCGCGGCTCCGCGAGGCCCGGAAGCCGGTACGGCCCGCATCGTGAGCGGCGCTCACGGCGAGCGGGTCCTGGTGGCCATGAGCGGCGGGGTCGACTCCTCGGTCGCCGCCGCGACGCTCCGCGACGAAGGGCACGACGTCGCCGGTGTGACCCTGCGCCTCTGGGGAGGCGAATCCGACTCCGGCTGCTGCAGCGTCTCCGACGTGGAGGACGCCCGGCGGGTCGCGGCGCAGCTCGGCATCCCCCACCACGTGTTCAACCTCGCCGACGACTTCGAGGCCGCGGTCGTCGGCCCGTACGTGGAGTCGTACGCGGCGGGCGAGACGCCCAACCCGTGCGTCGAGTGCAACCGAGCCATCAAGTTCGGCCGCCTGCTCGAGCGGGCCGTCGCCCTGGGCTTCGACGCCGTGGCCACCGGGCACCACGCCCGGGTCGAGGCCGGGCCGGAAGGCCGGTTCCGGCTCCTGCGGGGTGCCGACGCGGCCAAGGACCAGTCCTACGTGCTGGCCGTGCTCGGCCGCCACGAGCTGGCCCGCACCCGCCTGCCCGTGGGCCGCATGACGAAGGCGGAGGTGCGGTCCCGGGCCGCGGCGCTCGGCCTGCGCACCGCCGCCAAGCCCGAGAGCATGGACGTCTGCTTCGTCGAGCGGGGTCGCCGGGTCGAGTTCCTAGCCGGCCGGGCCCCGGGTTCGGTCGCGCCGGGGCCGGTCGTCGACCGGGCCGGCCGCCGGGTCGGTCGCCACGGCGGGGTGGCGCGCTTCACCGTCGGCCAGCGGAGGGGCGTGGGCGTCGCCGCGGGCGAGCGCCGCTACGTCGTCGACGTCGACGCCGCCACGGCGACCGTCACGATCGGCGACCACGACGACCTGCTCTGCGACTCGGTCGCTCTCCGCTCACTCACCTTCGTCGACACGCCACCCCCTCCGGGAGCCCGCATCGCGGTGCAGAGCCGGGCCCACGGTGCCGCCGCGCCCGGACGACTCGTCGGCGACCGGGTGCACTTCGACCAGCCGCAGGTCCGGGTGGCGCCGGGCCAGCTCGTGGCCTTCTACGACGGTGACGAGGTGATCGGTTCGGGCACCGCGACGCGGGCCTGAGCCGCGGCCGTCGTCCGCTTTCAACCCGCCGGCGCCACGGGGATGCGCCGGGACCCCGCCTCGGCGAGGAACGCCTCCGGCGCGACCGGGGCCACCACGAGGGTGTCGGTCGTGAACGGGAGCGCCTCCACCCGCAGCCGGGCCGCCCGCAGGAGGGTGGCCTCCTCGGCCAGCGTCACGGTGACGCCGTCGCGGAGCGCGCCCAGCCGCAGGTCGAGCGCTCCTTCCGGGGCGCGCGGCGCGGCGCACGAGGCGACCGAGCGGATCCGCTCCCGGGGGAAGAGGGTCGGGTCGGCGAGGGTCAGGGGGTCGGCGATCACCAGCCCCGCGGGTACCAGCACCACCCAGCGGCGCGACAGCCGGTGGATCATGGGCACGGTGGCGCCCACCGCCGCCCAGCCGACGACGGTGAGGACCGCGCCGGCCAGCCAGCGGCGATCGGCCAGGAGGAGCGGCCCCGAGACCGCGCCCGCACCGACGACGAGCACGGCCACCGGGAGAACCCCGACGAACAGCGGGGGAGGGGTCTTGAGCGGGAACCGGCTCTCGTCGCCGTAGGCGGCGCCGTTGGCGCAGGCCAGACCGAAGCCGGGCGAGCCCGACAGCAGCGCGGCCAGGCCGGTCGCGGCCACCGCACCCGCGCCCGGCATCGCGGGCGACCCGTCGACCACCGCGGCCAGCGCCGCCGCGACGAACAGGGGGCCGGCCGTGCGCGTGACGGTCAGGCCCCAGGGCCGCGGCGCGAACGTCGCCAGCAGCCCCGCGGCCCAGGCCGCCCAGAGGATCGCCGCGGCGAGCGTCCGGGGTGGGCCCGCCCAGCTCCGGAGCACCTCCGCCGCGGCGGGACCGGCCGTGAGGGGGAGCGTCGCCCAGACGGCGCGAAGGAGCCAGATGGTCATCGGGGGATCACACCCATCGGTGGCGTCGCCCACCGTTCGTGGCCTCGGAAGTGTGGGTGATAGTACGGACGGATGGAGGGCACGGCGCAACCGGAACCCCCGCCCGGGATCCTGCGGGCGGGCGTCACCACCGGGATCGGCAGCCTGCCGCACACCGATCCGGCGGCCGCCGCCGCGCTGTCCCTCGAGCTCACGCCCGGCCTGCCGTTCGCCCCCCAGCTCCCGCGCCGCACGCCGTGGGAGGGCATGGTCGCCCAGTGGGCGGGCGCGCTGCCGGAGGTGGAGGTCTGCCCCGACGGTTCGGTGCGGGTCGACCCGGCGGCGCCGGCGGGCGACCCGGTGCCCCGCTTCGACCCCGAGCGGCACGGCGGCCTCCTGGCCTTCCTCGACGCCGCCGGCCGGGCGCCCGGTCCGCCGGACCGGGTCAAGCTCCAGGTGGTCGGTCCGCTGACCCTCGCGATGGCGCTGGTGCGGGCGGGGATGCCGGTGGCCGCGGCGTTCAACCGGAGCACGCTGGCCGTCCGGGCGTGGGTGACGGCTCTCGAGGATCTCGTCGAGCGGGCGCTGCCCGGCGCCGGCCGTCTCCTGCTCCTCGACGAGCCCGGCCTGGTGGCGTTCGCGGCCGACGACGCCCCGATCGACAACGACGCCGCCGTCGACCACCTGTCGCACGCGCTGGCCGCCGTGACCGGGGAGGCGGGCGTCCACATCTGCGGCGACGGCGACGTGCGGATCGCGTTCGAGGCCGGACCCTCGGTGCTCGCGGTGTCCGCGACCCCCCACCTCGTCGGGTACGCGTCCTCGCTGGCTCGCCACCTCGACGCCGGCGGATGGGTGCTGTGGGGGGTCATCCCCACCGACGGCCCGATCGGGGAGACCAGCGAGAGCCACTGGCGGACCCTGAGCGGCGTGTGGTGCGAGCTCACCCGCCGCGGCTGCGAGCCGGGCGCGCTCCGCCGCCAGGCCCTGGTGTCGCCGGCCTGCGGCCTCGCCGGCCACGGCGAGAGCCAGGCCGTGCGGGCCCTGCGGCTGGCCGCCGAGGTGGCGGACCGGGTCGGCGACCAGGCCCTCGCCGCCCGCCTCACCCTCGGCGCCTGACACCCACCCGCGGCCCGGGTGCAACCAACCGCCGTCGTGAAGCGTGTGTCGGGGTGATGATGACCGACGGCGACACCCAGGCTTCGCCGGTGTTCGACGACGTGGTCCGGGCCGAGCGTTCTCGCCTGGAGGCGGTGGCCTGGGCGCTGCTGGGCGACCGGCACCTGGCCGAGGACGTGGCGCAGGAGTCGCTGGCGAAGGCGTACCGGCGGTGGGACGACGTGAAGCGGTTGGAGTCGCCCGGCGGCTGGCTGCACCGCGTCACGGTGAACGACGCCCTCTCGCGCCGCCGCCGGATGACCACCGAGCGCCGGGCCCTCGGCCGGGTCCATGCCGGCGGCGAGGCGGACGCGGACCAGGGCGAGCGGACCGCCGAGGCGCTGAGGGTCTGGGCCGCGGTGCGGGCCCTGCCCCGCGACCAGGCCACGGCCATCGCCCTGCGGTACTTCGCCGACCTCGAGGTGGCCGAGATCGCGCTGGTGACGGGCCGGGCGGTCGGCACGGTCAAGAGCGACCTCTACCGGGGCCGGGAGCGCCTCCGGGACCGGCTGTTGGATGAGGAGGCATCGTGAGCGACGTCCTGCCCGGCGACGACGCCGTCGACCGGTTGCTCCGGTCCACCGCCGCCCACCTCCGTTCGTTGACCGCGGGCGGGCCGGTCGCCGGGTCGCCCCCGCGCCGGAGCCGGCGGGCCTACCGGATGCTGGCGGTCGCGGCGACCCTGGTCGTGGCCCTGGTCGTGACGGGCGTCGTGGTCCTGGGTCACGACCCCGCCCGGGTGACGACCCGCCGGCCGTCGTCGACGGGTTCGGCCGCGCTCGGCGCCGGGGCCGCCTACTTCAACCTGGCCGCGTCCGACGTGCCGGCCGGGTTCCGCGAGCTGCCGGAGTCCCCCCTCGTCGACCGCGTGCCCGAGGCCTACCGGGAGCTCCCCACCCGCGCCGACCTGTACCGGACCGCTTCGGGCGGGCGGGCGGTGGTCGTCACCGGGCCCCACGACGTCCTGGAGTTCCTCCTGGGCGAGGAGCCCGACCCGGCGACCCCCACGACCGCGGTGTCGTCCACCGAGGTGGCCCAGGCGTTCCGCCTTCCCAACGGTGGGACCGCGGTGGGGATCCGCGGCGTCGACCGGTGGAACTGGTCGGTCGTCGTGACGTCGACCGACGCCACCACCGCGGAGCTGCTCGCCCTGGCCGAGGCGGCCTCCGAGGACCCGGCCGACCGGCCCGGCCGGCTCCTCGAGTCGGAGGAGGGCGGCAGCGCGGCGGCCATCGGCTCGGCGCTGCCCTCGATCAGCGTCCGCTACGTCGACGGCGACGGGGGCCGGGCGTTCTCGATCACGACGTTCCACGGGCGGGCGAACCGGCCGATCCTCGAGGCGCTCCTCGGCGATCACCGGGTGGTCGACGTCGACGGCTCCGACGCCCTGGTGTTCGAGGACCCGGACGGGGTGACGGCGGTGGTGTGGACCCCGGAGCCCGACCTCCTCGTCTGGCTCACCGGGGCTCCCGGGATGCCGCGCGACGAGGTGGTCCGCCTGGCCCGGCGCACGGCCCCCACGAGGTCGTCGGGGCCGGCGGGCGGGTGACCACCCCGTCGTTAACCTGAGGGTGTGGCCGTACCTGCCGCCGCCGAGGAGCGGGCCCGGGAGCTGAGGGCGCTCGTCGAGCACCACAACGAGCGCTACTTCGTCCTCGACGCACCCGAGATCTCCGACGCCGAGTTCGACGCCCTGGTGCGCGAGCTCGTCGATCTGGAGACCCGCCACCCCGAGCTGGCGACACCGGACTCCCCGGCCCGGAGGCCGGGAGGCGCGCCGGCGTCGACCTTCGCGCCCGTCCGCCACCTCGTCCCGATGTTCTCGCTCGACAACGCGCGCACCCGCGACGAGCTGGAGGCCTGGGGGACCCGGCTGGCCAAGGCGATCGACGGCGCGCGCTACGTGACCGAACCCAAGCTCGACGGCCTGGCGATCTCTCTGCTCTACCGGGACGGTCGGCTCACCTGGGCCGCCACGAGGGGCGACGGCGTGACCGGCGAGGACGTGACCGCCAACGTGGCGACCATCCGGTCCGTGCCCCGGAAGCTCGCCGGGCGTTCGGTCCCCGAGGTGATCGAGGTCCGCGGCGAGATCTTCATGTCCGCCGCCGGCTTCGAGGAGCTCAACCGTCACCAGGCCGACGCCGGGCAGCGCCTGTTCGCCAACCCCCGCAACGCCGCCGCGGGCTCCCTGCGCCAGAAGGACCCTTCGGTCACCGCCGGTCGGCCGCTGGACCTCTTCTGTTACCAGACGGGGGAGCAGGACGGCGGCCCCCGCCTGCGATCCCACACCGAGCTCCTGGCGTGGCTCGGCGATCTCGGCTTCCCCGTCAATCCGCTCGTCGAGAGCTTCGACGACCTCGAGGCCGTGTACGGGTTCTGCGAGTCGATGGAGCAGCGCCGCCACGATCTCGGCTACGAGATCGACGGCGTGGTCGTGAAGGTCGACGACCTCGGCCAGCGCGAGGAGCTCGGCTTCACGAGCCGGGCCCCCCGCTGGGCGATCGCCTACAAGTTCCCACCCGAGGAGATGACCACCGAGCTGCGCGACATCATGGTCAGCATCGGGCGCACGGGCCGGGCGACGCCGTTCGCGGTGCTCGAGCCGGTGTTCGTGGGCGGCTCCACGGTGGGGATGGCCACCCTCCACAACGAGGACGAGGTCGCCCGGCGCGACGTACGGCCCGGCGACCGGGTCGTGGTGCGCAAGGCCGGCGACGTCATCCCCGAGGTGGTCGGGCCGGTGCCGGGGACGCGGCCCGACGGGATTGAGCCGTGGTCCTTCCCCTCCACCTGCCCGGTGTGCGGGTCGCCGCTGGTGCGCCTCGAGGGCGAATCGAACCACTACTGCGTGAACGTCGACTGCCCGGCCCAGCGCGTCCAGCGCATCGTGCACTTCGCCGGCCGCTCGGCGCTCGACATCGAGGGCCTCGGCGAGGAGCGGGTCCGCCAGTTCGTGGAGGCGGGCCTCCTCGACGACGCCGGCGACGTCTACTCGCTCACGGTCGAGAAGCTGGTCCCCCTCGAGCGGATCGGCGCCACGTCGGCCGCCAACCTCGTGGCCGCGATCGAGGCGTCGAAGGGCCAACCGCTGGAGCGGGTGCTCGTGGGCCTGGGCATCAAGCACGTCGGCCCGACGGCGGCCGTGTCGCTGGCCCGCCACTTCCGCGACCTCGACCGCCTCGCCGCCGCCCCGGAGGACGAGGTCGAGTCGGTGGCGGGCGTCGGCCCCACCATCGCCGAGAGCATCAACCGGTTCTTCGACGTCGACACGAACCGGGGCCTGGTGGCCAAGCTGCGCGACGCCGGGGTGAACTTGACCGCGGCGGCGGGTCCCGAGGTCGTGGCACCCGACGGGGTGTCGCTGGCCGGGGCCACCTTCGTGCTCACCGGTGCGATGCAGAGGCGCACGCGCGACGACGCCGCGGCCGAGATCGAGGCCCGCGGCGGCAAGGTCACGGGCAGCGTGTCGAAGCGGACCACCTACGTGGTGGCGGGCGAGAACCCCGGATCCAAGCTGGCCAAGGCCCTCGACCTGGGGGTGGAGGTGATCGACGAGGACCACCTCGAACAGCTCCTGGCCGAGGGGCTTCCGGCGTGAGGGCCCAGGTCCTGCGAGCCCCCGCGCCCGCGGCGCGCCGGCCGCTGGAGCTCGTCGATCGGGCCGATCCCGAGCCGGGGCCCGGAGAGGTGCGGGTGGCCGTATCGGCTTGTGGGTGCTGCCGCACCGACCTCCACGTGATCGAGGGCGACCTCGACCTCCTGCGCCTGCCCGTCGTACCCGGTCACCAGGTGGTGGGTACCGTCGACGCCCGGGGCGACGGCTGCACCCGGATCGCCCTCGGGGAGCGGGTCGGGGTCCCATGGCTGCACCACACCTGCGGCCGCTGCGAGGCCTGCCGGAGGGGCGACGAGAACCTCTGCGACCACGCCGGCTTCACCGGTTGGACCGTCGACGGCGGCTACGCCGACTTCGTGACCGTCCCCGAGGCCTTCGCGGTGCGGCTGCCGCCCACCATGACCGACCTCGAGGTGGCGCCGCTGCTGTGCGCCGGGGTGATCGGCTACCGGGCCCTGCGCCGGGCCGAGGTCCAGCCGGGCGAGACAGTCGCCCTCATGGGCTTCGGTGCCTCCGCCCACCTGGCCATCCAGGTGCTCCACCACTGGGGGTGCGAGGTGATGGTGATGACGCGGGGTGAGGAGCACCGGGCCCTGGCCGCGGAGCTCGGGGCCGCGTGGGTCGGCCACGCCGACGAGCGGCCGCCGCGCCTCTGCGACCGGGCCGTCGTGTTCGCACCGGCCGGTGAGCTGGTGCCGGTCGCGCTGTCGGTCGTGCGCCCGGGCGGCACCGTGAGCCTGGCCGGCATCCACATGACCCCGGTCCCCACCTTCGAGTACGGCCTGCTGTGGGGGGAGCGGTCCCTCCGGTCGGTGGCCAACATGACCCGGCGCGACGCGGAGGAGTTCACGGCCCTGGCCGCCGAGGCGCACATCACCACCTCGATCGAGGTGTACCCGCTGGAGGCCGCGGGCGACGCGCTCGAGGCGATCGCCTCCGACCGGGTGCGCGGCGCCGCCGTGCTGTCGATGCGCGGCTGACCCGGGGTCCTACGCGCCGACCCGGAAGGTCCAGGTGAAGGTCCGGGCGTGCGAGCGGCCCTCGGTCTCGGGCCAGTAGGTGACCGCGGCGTGGTGGAGTCCGGCGCTCCAACGGGCCCACTCGCGGCCCGGCCCGGGGCGGAAGCTCAGGTCGGACGGCCCGGTGAACGTGATCTGGTCCTCGGGGACCGGCCGGCCGTCGACGGCCAGGACGCCCGTCATCCCGTCGGCCAGCGTCACCTGGATCCCGTCCTGGGGGGTCACGAGGCTGTCGGGGGCGGGTTGGAGGCGCCGCACCGCCTGCGGGACGGGCCGGGCCGGATCCGATCCGGTGTCGGACCGCAACCCCGCGTACGCGAGGAGGTTCACCACGGCCAGGATCCCCACCACCACGACCGCCACCCGCCCGGGGTGCCGGATCGCCCCGCGCCGCCCGCGAGGGTCGGCCGGACGGCCCGAACCCCCGACCCGGGGCAGTGCGGTGACGTCACCCGGCATGGGGCGACCGTACCGCGCTCCCCGCCGGCCGGCGGCACCGGTCCCCTCCCGGCGGGGGCGTTCCCGTGCGGATCCGGTCGAGGCTGCAATAGCGTTCCCCGTCATGCGGACCAGGAGGACCCGGCGATCATGGACGAGCCGCCGGTGGGGGGTCGCCCTCGCCGGCCTGCTCGTGGTCGGGATGTTCGCCGAGCCCGCCGCCGCGTACGGGCCGCGGCCGCGCCGGGGTGCGTCCACGCCGCCGGTGCGGGCGTCGCTGGTGTGCGACTCGCCCGCCTCGTTCACAACGGGCGGGTCGCCGTTGTCGGAGGTCGCTCCCGGCGGCTGGGACCCTACGCCCCGTGAGGCGATGCCCGACCCGTGGCTCGGCAAGCTGTACACCGAGGTCCTGGGCTGCGCGCCCGACCAGGCGAGCTACCTGCACAACCGCTCGATCGTCGCCGCCCAGGGCTGCGGTGTGGAGTCGTTGAGCGCGCTCGCGGCCGGCTTCCTCACGTCGCGGCA
Source organism: Acidimicrobiia bacterium (assembly GCA_020846855.1). Classification (GTDB taxonomy): domain Bacteria; phylum Actinomycetota; class Acidimicrobiia; order IMCC26256; family JADLDD01; genus JADLDD01. The sequence goes on from JADLDD010000009.1 coordinate 36,701, forward strand.
GTTCCGCCGCAAGGCCTACGACCCGGCGCAGCGACTGCTGGTCCTGTGGAGGATCGCCCGGGAGTCGGAACCGGATCCCGCCACGTTCGCGGCCCAGCACCGGCAACTCGTCACCCGACGCACGAGTTGGGGCCGCCTGGTGCGCTCGTTCCTCGCCGATGGCGGGTTCGCCGGCAACGTCCCCCGGCTGTGCTCGGGCGAGCGGTACGGGTGGGCGCCGGCGCCGGCGATCGACCTGCCCGCGGGCCCGTTCGACCGGCTGCTGCGGTTCCTGGGCGTCGTCGGCACCGGCACCGGCCGCGACCTCCAGCAGGCGCTCGACCGGGCCCGTCCCGGCCGGACCGTGCTGCTGGCCCGGGGGGCCGTCATCCGCATCGACGAACCGGTGACGATCCCCGCCGGGGTCCGCCTCGCGACGCTCGGAGCGCCCGGACCCGACGAGTACGCCGCGATGGCCCGCCTCGTGCGGACCCGCACCACCGGCCGGGCGATGCTCGTGGTGTCGCCCGGCGCCACCGTGGCCAACGTGTGGGTCGACGGCCAGCGCACCGACCCCTCGGTCGGCATCGACCACGACTCGATCGGCCTCCAGGTCTACGCCGGATCGGGCCACACCATGGTGCGCGACAACCGGATCTCGAACCCGGCGGGATGGAGCAACATGGTCCTCTCGACCGGGCCCGGCCTCACCTCCGACGCACCGGCGTCGGTCACCGGCAACCTCTTCACCGGCTACAGCACCAAGTTCCACTACTCCGAGACCGCCGGCACCAACGACATGTCCACCAACCAGTGGGGCTTCGCCGACGCCGTGAGCAACAGCTACGGCAACACCGAGGTCGCCCACAACCGGATGGTCGACGTGACCGATGTGAGCGTCGTCATGTTCCGGGTGGGGAAGGCGACCGGCCACCAGCGCTCGGTCGCCCACGACAACGTGGTCGTCAACGTCGGCAACTCGGGGTGGGCCGCGTTCACCGTCGACCAGCTCGCGGGGCCGGGCGGCCCCTGGGACTTCTCCGGCACCGAGATCCGCCACAACCTGGTGTGGACCAGCCCGAACGCGTCGCTGCTGACCGTGGCCGGCATCGGGACGGAGCCGTGGTTCGGCGACGTGGTGGGCCACGGGACGGGGCCGGTGCGGTTCGTCGACAACACGACCGGGGGGGTCCGCATCAACACCCAGTCGGCGTTCATGGTCAGTCGCATGTCCGACGTGACGGCGACCGGCAACACGATCCTGGCCCTCCGCCGGCAGCACAGCGCGTGCCCCGCCGGCTACGTGACCGTCGACGAGGCGCCCGGCCTGGTGATCGACGTGCCGTACGAGGAGGTCTCGTACCCGTGGTTCCCGCAGATCCCGGCCTGGAGCCGGGGCTGCCTGGTCGCCCACCTGTAGCGGTGACGTGGTCCCCAAGGCTCCTCGCGGCGGTCGGGGTGCTCTCGGTGGTCGCGGCGGTTCCGGCCTGCCTGGGCCGCCCCGGCCTGCGACCGACCCCCGCGGAGCACCCCTCCGGCTCCGGGGCGGTGCTCCCCGTCGGGCCGCTGCGCCCCGACGGCCGCTGGATCGTCGACGCCACCGGCCGGGTGATAACGATCCACGGCCTCCAGCTCGCCCGCAAGACCGCGCCGTACCACGCCCCGCCGGCGAGCTTCTCGGAGCGGGACGCCGCCCGCCTGCGCCGCTGGGGGTTCAACGCCGTGCGCCTGGCATGGTTCTGGAAGGGCGTCGAACCCGAGCGCGGCCGGATCGACCGCGGCTACGTAGCCGAGCTCGACCGGGTCGGCGCCCTGCTCGCCCGCCACGACGTGTTCACCCTTCTGGAGGCCCACCAGGACGGGTACAACGAGCGGCTCGGCGGTGCCGGCTTCCCCGACTGGGCGACGATCGGCGAGGTGCCGCCGAACGCCGCCGGCCTCCTCGGGGAGCCGTCCTGGGCGGCGTTCGAGAGCCTCTACTCCGACACCGACGGGATCGGGACGAGGTTCGGCGAGGCGTGGCGGGTGATGGCGTCCGCCTTCTCCGACAACCCCCGGATGCTCGGATACGACCTCGTCAACGAGCCCGGCGCCGGCCGATCGTCGGCCGAGTGCCTGGGCGCGCCCGGCGGCTGCCCCGGCTTCGACCGCGGCGTGCTCCAGCCGTTCCAGGACGGCCTGGCGGCGGCCGTGCGGACCGTCGACCGCCGGACGATCACCTTCTACGAGCCGAACATCTTCCACGACGTGGGCGCCCCCTCCCGCCTCGGCCCACCCCCCGCCACGTCCGGACCCAGTGGCTTCGCGTTCCACGCCTACTGCATCAACCGCTTCGTGAACCCGGCACCGGACCGGGAGTCCCATGCGCCGGGCTACTCGATCTGTGACCAGGCCGACCGCCGGACGTTCGCCAACGCCGCCGCCACGGCCGCCGGCATGGGCGTGCCGGCTCTGTTCGGCGAGTTCGGCGACACCGAGGACCTCGTCGACATCAGGCGCTACCTCGACCTCGCCGACGAGCACCTGATGGGCTGGATCTACTGGGGCTACAAGGACTGGGACGACGACCCGGGCGGGCAGGGCTCCGGTCCGCTCTTCGACGACTCCGACCACGACGGCACCCTGCGCGGCGAGAAGCTCGCCCTGCTGTCGCGGCCGTACGCGATGGCGACGGCCGGCACGCCGCTCACCACCCGCTTCGATCCGGAGCGGCGCACCCTCGCCTACGAGTACTTCCCGGACCACTCGGTCACGGCACCGACGGTGATCTTCACCGCCCCGCTGACCAACCCGCGCGGGTACCGGGTCGAGGTCGAGGGCGCGAGGGTCGTCTCGCGGCCCCACGCGACCTACCTCCAGCTTCGGGCGCTCCCGGGTGCCACCCGGGTGTCGGTCCGCGTCGTCGGCCGGACCGGGGGCACCCCGCCGCCGTCGCGGCCGGGCACGCTCCGGGTGTCGAGCCCGCCTCCGGCTCCGGCGCCGGTCGTCCCGGCCGCGGTCGGGGCCGGCGGCACCGTCACGCGGACCTGCGCGGCCAACGCCGGCGCACCCGACCGGATCGACCTGGCGACGGTCGTTCCCGGCGCTCCGCACGGACGACGCCTGATCGGGCGGATGACCGCGACCGGCGGCCGGGGCTCGGTCACCACACCTGACGCGGTGCCGGTCGCCTACGGCGCCGGCGACACCGCGTGGTTCGACCTGGGCCCCTCCGGGCTTTCCGGTCCGGCCGTCGGTCTGCTCTGCCGGGTCGGCGGTTCGGCGACGTTCGCCGTCGGAACCGAGCCGGTGCCCCCGGTGAGCTTCACGGGCCGGTCGACCCACAACCGCAACGTGGCCGCGGCCGGGAGCCGCCTGGCCTTCCGCGTCCCGCGGCCGGGGCGCTACCGGGCCGAGGTCTCGGTCTCCGGCGGCCCGGTGCGGCTCGGCCTGCGCCGCCCCGACGGCTCGATGCCGGGGGCGCCGGTGCTGGCGACGCCGGCCACCGTCGACCTGGGGGCGCTGAGCCCCGGCCCCGCCTCGCTCGACGTGGTGCCCGGTCCCGGCGCCGCCGCGACCTGGACGGTCACGATCCGCCCGGCCGGTTGAGCGGCCCCCGGCGCCGGTGCCGGTACCGGTACCGAGGTCGTCAGCCGGTCAGCTCGGGCGGGACCCCGCCGGGATAGAGGATCGAGAAGATCTGCTGCATGGCCCACGGGTCGCCGGTGCCGTACATCGACGTGGTCTCGGTGTGGTCGTTGAAGGTGCGCAGGTCCCAGCCCCAGCCCGTGAGCCGGTCGACGATCGGCTGCCAGATGTACTGGTTGCCGATCTCGAAGTTGAGGTTGCCGCCGAGGGCGACGCTGATCACCGGGATCCCCGGGGAGAACGGCTCGATGTTCTCCTCGAAGAACGGGTCGAACTCGGCGAAGTACTGGCGGTAGAAGGGGTCGGCCACCTTGGCCTCGATGGTCGGCAGGTCGATCCACGCCCGCACGGCCGGCGAGAAGAGCCAGTCCCGGAGCTCGAGCGCGGTGGGCTCGTGGCCCAGGTCGGCGGTGGCGGCCGCGAAGATGACCGGCCCGACCTGGCTCTCCGTGGCGGGCTCGAGGATCGCCCCCCGCATCAGCTCGTAGACGCCGGCCGGGGTCTCGAAGGGTTGCGAGAGGACCTCGATCGCCCGGGGTGTGAAGAACGTCTCACGTGGCCAGCCCTGGCTGTCGGCGAGGGCCCAGGCCGGGCCGGCGTAGAGCCCGAGGAAGTTGGCCGCCGGCCGCCCCTGGAGGTTGGCGATCCCGTAGACCCAGCGGACGTGGCTGACCGTGGCGATGCTCGGCTGGAACGTGTCGGCGACCAGCACCTTCGGGTCGAGCCAGGACTGCTCGGGGGCCTCGGGGTCGGAGAGGCCCGCCGCGAATCGCATCAGCGTGGGTGACGAGACGCAGTTGGCCTGGAGGAAGTGGCGGCTGGTGTCGAACTCCAGCTCGGGCTTCAGGCCGGCCAGGTTGAACAGGGCCCGGAACCCGTCGTAGACGGCGGGGAGGTTCTTGTCGGCGTCGAACGGGGAGAAGGTGGCGTGGGGCTCCGACGGCCCCTCGCCCGGGTACCAGATCCGCATGATGGCCACGCCGTCGCGGGCGTAGCTCGACAGCGCGGTCATGTGGCGTGTCCAGGTCCAGTCCTCGGGCTGGTCGTACGGCCAGCGCCAGAAGTCCTTGCCCAGCCCTCCCAGCTGCGGGAGGGACAGCGCGACCGGCCAGCCGTCGGGCGGCGCGTCGCCGACGGGGACCGCGAGCTGGGCCGCGACCTTCCCGCCGTCGCTGATGAACTCCACGTACCAGTAGTCCTGGTCGAAGCGTCCCGGGGCGACGTCGGGACCGTACGGGTCGTCCCAGTCGAGGGGCAGGCGGCCGAGGTACTCGACCTTGGTGAGCGCACCGCCGTAGGGATCGTCGGCGGTGTGGGGGCCCGGGTAGGTGCAGGCCCCGGCCAG
>JADLDD010000010.1 GCA_020846855.1 Acidimicrobiia bacterium
CCGGTCCGCCTCCCCCGCCTCCGGGTCCCGCCTCTTCCCGCGGCTGGTCCGGGCGGGCGGTCCCGCCGGCCCACGGGGGGAGTGCCAGGGGTCACATTACGAAACGGTACGGTTGCGTTTCGATACGGCTCCGTGTTACGACGTTCTCCATGACCGCTCAGGAGCACGCGTACGAGAGGCGGTGGTGGATCCTCGGGGTCCTCTGCTTCAGCCTGATGGTGATCACCCTCGACAACACGATCCTCAACGTCGCCCTGCCGACGCTGGTCGTGGAGTTGAAGGCGACCAACAGCCAGCTCCAGTGGATGGTCGACTCCTACACGCTCGTCTTCGCGGGTCTGCTCCTCACGGCCGGACTCCTCGGTGACCGCTTCGGGCGGCGAGGGGCGCTCCAGATCGGCCTGCTGGTGTTCGGCGCGGGATCGCTGGTCTCGGCCTTCGCCGGCTCGGCCAACCACCTCATCCTGACCCGGGCGCTGATGGGTGTCGGCGGGGCGTTCATCATGCCGTCGACGCTGTCGATCCTCACGAACGTGTTCCCGGCGGGGGAGCGGGGGCGGGCCATCGGGATCTGGGCCGGCATCTCGGGTATCGGCATCGCGCTCGGGCCGCTGGCCGGCGGGTTCCTTCTCGAGCACTACTACTGGGGTTCGATCTTCCTGGTGAACGTCCCCATCGTGGTCGTGGCCGTGGTGTGCGCGGCGCTGATCATCCCGTCGTCGAAGGACCCGGCCGCGCCGAAGCTCGACATCCTCGGCGCCTTCCTGTCGATCGCGGGCCTGACCGCGCTCCTCTTCGCCATCATCGAGGCGCCCGGGTGGGGCTGGACGGACCCCACGATCGTGGCCGGGTTCGTGGTCGGCGCGGGGCTTCTCGGGCTCTTCGCCCTCTGGGAGAGCCACACCGACCACCCGATGCTCGAGGTGTCGTTCTTCAAGAACCCGCGCTTCACGGCGGCCAGCGCCGGCATCACGCTCGTCTTCTTCGCCCTGTTCGGGGCCACCTTCCTCTTCACCCAGTACTTCCAGTTCGTGCTGGAGTTCAGCGCCCTGTCGACGGGCATCCGGCTCCTCCCGATGGCGATGACGATCATGGTCGTGGCGCCGCTGTCGGCCCACTTCGTGGAGCGCGTGGGCACCAAGGCGGTGGTCAGCACCGGGCTCCTCCTGGTCGGCGTCGGCCTCGGCCTGATCGTCCAGATCACCGTCGACTCCTCCTACCTCGACTTCATGTGGCGGATGGTCGTGATGGCCGCCGGCATGGGTCTCGTCATGGCGCCCGCCACCGACTCGATCATGGGTTCCCTGCCCCTGGCCAAGGCCGGGGTGGGCTCGGCCGTGAACGACACCACACGCCAGGTGGGTGGCGCGCTCGGCGTGGCGATCATCGGCAGCGTGATCTCGTCGGTCTACGCGGGAAGGGTCGGTGACTGGTTCGCGGGGGCCAACATCCCCACGCCCACCCCGGAGGCCGCGAGCAACCTGGCGAGGGGTGTCGACGCCGCCAAGAACCAACTCGGCGGTGCCCTCGAGGTGGCCAAGCGCCTGGGCGACGTCGGGCTCTCGCAGCAGGCGACCGACCTGGCCCACGTGGCGAAGGTGGCGTTCGTCGACGGGCTCCACGCCGGTGTGATCGTGGGGGCGGTGGCCGCCCTGATCGGCGCGGTGGTGTGCCTGTTGTGGCTGCCGGCCCGGGCCCGCCAGGAGAGCATCGCCGCCCAGGACGCCGAGTACGCGGCCGCCGGCCTCGGGGCGCCGCCGGCGGAGGGCGCGCGCCTGAAGGTCGTGGGCGAGGACGCACACGGCGCCGGGCCGGAGGTCACGACGCCGGCCGCCGGTCCCGGTGGGTCGTACGGTCGGACCGGTCGGAGCGGGCGGGAGGAGAGCGCGTGACGGCCGCCGCGGGCGAGGTGGCGACCCGTCCGGCCGGCCGTCCCCGGAGCCCCGAGGTCGACGAGGCGATCTCCGACGCCGTCATCGACGAGCTCGCCGAGCACGGCTGGGACGGGCTGACGGTGGAGGGCGTCGCCGCCCGCGCCGGGGTGGGCAAGGCCACGATCTATCGGCGCCATCCGTCCAAGATCGATCTGCTCATCGCGGCCGCCGAGCGCCTGGTGGAGCAGAGCGAGCTGCCTCCCGACACCGGGAGCCTCGACGGCGACGTGCGCGCCCTCGGGCGCTCCTACGTGCGGATGATGACGCGCAGCCGGCTCGGCCCACTGGTACCGGCCACGATCGCGGCCACCGTGCGCAGCCCGGAGCTGGCCCGGGTGCAGCGCCGCTTCATGGCCCAGCAGCTCACCGGCCTGTCGCAGGTGATCGCGCGGGCGGTGGACCGTGGGGAGCTGAACCGCGACGCCGACGTCGACCTGTTCGTCGAGATGCTCCTGGGGACGCTCTTCTACCGGATCTTCGTCTCGAAGCGACCTGTCGACGACCGCGCCGTCGACGCTCTGGCCGACCGCCTGCTTACCGCGTTCACCTGAGCCCGCCGCCCGCGGGATCCGGCCGCGGTCCGCCGTCGCAACACCGTCGAACCGGGCTGGGTCAGGCGGGGCGGTCGGTCAGGCGAGCCCGTCGAACGCCGCTTCGAGGAGCGCGGCCTGCTCCAGGTCGTGGACGGTGGCGCTGCCGGTGGCCGGGCTGGCGCTCGCGGGGCGGCCCAGGTGGTGCAGCCTCGAGGGGTCGTCGAGGAGGCGGCGCAGTTTGCCGTGGGCGTAGTTCCACCCGCCCATGTTCTCGGGCTCCTCCTGCACCCACCACACCTCGGCCGAGCCCGGGTAGCGGGCCAGGTGCGCCGCGATCTCGTCGGCGGGCCACGGGTAGAGCTGCTCGATCCGGACCACCGCGGCCGGCGCCCCGACCTCGTCGCGGTGGTCCATCAGCTCGTGGCCGAGCTTCCCGGTGCACAGCAGCACCCGGCGGACCGACGCGGGGTCGAGGGTCTCGGAGCGGTCGTCGAGGGTGAGGTGGAACGCACCGGACGTGAAGTCGCCGACCGGTGAGCGCGTGTGCGCCATGCGCAGGTACCGCTTGGGCGTGAAGCACACCAGGGGGGCCCGGCGGGCGGCCCGGCGCTGGCGCCTCAGCACGTGGAAGTACTGCGACGCCGTGCTCGGGTACGCGACGCGCATGTTGCCCTCGGCGCACAGGGCGAGGAACCGTTCCATGCGGGCGCTGGAGTGGTCCGGGCCCTGTCCCTCGAAGCCGTGCGGGAGCAGCAGGGTGAGCGAGCTGCGCTGGCCCCACTTGTCCTCGGCGGCCACCACGAACTCGTCGATGACGATCTGGGCGCCGTTCATGAAGTCGCCGAACTGCGCTTCCCAGGCCACGAACGCCCGCGGGTCGCCCACCGAGTAGCCGTATTCGAAGGCCAGCGCCGCGTATTCGGAGAGGACCGAGTCGTAGAGCATGAACGGCGCCTGGTCGGCCGAGAGGTGGGCCAGGGGCGCGTACTCGGACTCGTCCTCGAAGTCGACGAGGACGCCGTGACGCTGGCTGAACGTGCCCCGCCGGGTGTCCTGGCCGGCGACGCGCACGGGTGTGCCCTCGAGGGCCATCGACCCGAAGGCGAAGGCCTCGGCCAGCGACCAGTCGACCTGGTCGGCCTCGAACGCCTTGCCGTGGGCCGCGAGCAGGCGGGCGAGCTTCGGGTGCACGTGGAAGGAGTCGGGCCGGTGGGTGAGGCCGTCGACGATCCGGGCCAGCACCGCCCGGTCCACCGACGTGTCGGGCGGGCTCACCACGTCGGCCGAGCCGGGCACCTTCTCGTGCGGCTCCGGCGGGTGGCTCTGATGGGTCTCCTCGAACGCGGCCTCCAGCCGGGCGCGGAAGTCGTCGAGGGCGGCCTCGGCCTCGGCGAGGTCGATGTCGCCCCGGTTCACGAGCGTCTCGGTGTAGAGCTTGCGCACCGAGCGGTGGGCGTCGATCAGCGCGTACATGCGGGGTTGGGTGTACGCGGGCTCGTCGGCCTCGTTGTGGCCGTAGCGGCGGTAGCAGACCATGTCGACGACGACGTCCTTGCGGAACGCCTCCCGGAAGGCGAACGCCAGGCGCACCACCCGCACGCACGCCTCCGGGTCGTCGCCGTTCACGTGGAAGATCGGGGCTTGGACCATCTTGGCGACGTCGGTGGCGTACACGGTCGAGCGGCCGAGGTCGGGGGCGGTCGTGAACCCGAGCTGGTTGTTCACCACGATGTGGACCGTTCCCCCCACGTGGTAGCCGGGCACCTCCGAGAGGTTGAACGTCTCGGCCACCACGCCCTGGCCGGCGAAGGCGGCGTCGCCGTGGATCAGCACCGGCAGCACCCGGCGCCGCTCGCGGTCGCCGCGGGCGTCCTGGGCGGCGCGGGTCATCCCCGACACGACGGGGTCGACGGCCTCGAGGTGGCTCGCGTTCGACGCGAGGGTGAGGCGGATCTCCCGCCCGTCGGGCGTCACGTGCTTCCCTGAGGCGCCGACGTGGTACTTCACGTCGCCGGAGCCCTGCGTCGACTCCAGGTCGATGGCGCCCTCGAACTCGGCGAAGATCTGGGCGTACGACTTGCCCACCGTGTTGGCCAGCACGTTCAGCCGGCCGCGGTGCGCCATGCCCAGGACCGCCTCCTCGATGCCGCGGCCGACGGCGTCGTCGAGCAGGGCGTCGAGCATCGGGATGAGGCTCTCCGCGCCCTCCAGGCTGAAGCGCTTGTGCCCCAGGTACTTGGTGTGCAGGAACCGCTCGAAGGCCTCGGCGGCGTTGAGCCGCTCGAGGATCCGGCGCTGGACGTCGGGCGGGACCGGGTCGTAGCCGCCCTCCACGTGCTCCTGGATCCACGCCTTCTGATCGTGCTCCTGGATGTGCATGTACTCGACGCCGATGGTGCGGGCGTACGCGTCGCGCAGGGTTCCGAGGATGTCGCGCAGCGGCATGCGGTCGACGGGCACGGCGAGGTTCCCGGTCGGGAACTCGCGGTCGAGGTCCCAGATCGTGAGCCCGTAGTGCTGGATGTCGAGCTCGGGGTGGGTGCGAGGTTCACGCCGGCCGAGCGGGTCGAGGTTGGCGAGCAGGTGGCCCCGCACCCGGTACATGTTCACCAGCGCGTGGACCTCCACGACCTTCTTGTGGGCCTCCAGCTCGTCGAGGGGGCTCACGTCGGGGTGCCAGCGGGCCGGTTCGTAGGGGATGACCAGGCTGTGGAACACGTCGTCGTAGAAGCCCTCGGCCCCGATCAGGAGCTGGTCTACCCACCGGAGGAACTCCCCGCTCTCGGCCCCGCCGATGATGCGGTGGTCGTAGGTGTTGGTGAGGGTCACCGTCTTGCCGACGCCGAGGCGGGCCAGCGCCACGGGGTCGGCCGCCCGCAGGCCGGCCGGGTGGGTGATCGCGCCGACGCCCACGATGAAGCCCTGGCCGGGCATGAGGCGCGGGACGGAGTGGACGGTGCCGATCATCCCCGGGTTGGTGATGGAGCCCGTGGTCCCGGCGAAGTCGTCGGGGGTGATCTTGCCGGTGCGGACCCGGCGGATCAGGTCCTCGTAGGCCACGAAGAACTGCTCGAAGTCGAGGGTGTCGGCGGCCTTGATGTTGGGGACCAGCAGCGACCGTGACCCGTCGGGCCGGGTCACGTCGACGGCCAGGCCGAGGTTGACCTGCCCGTGCCGGACGACGGCCGGCCGCCCGTCGACCACCCCGTAGCCGGAGTTGATGCCGGGGACGTGGGTGAGGGCCCGCACCACGGCGTACGCGATCAGGTGGGTGAAGCTGACCTTGCCGCCCCCCGTGCGGGCGAGCTGGTTGTTGATGATCTGGCGGTTGACCTCGAGCAGCTTGGCCGGCACCTCGCGCACCGAGGTCGCGGTGGGGACGCCGAGGCTGGCCTCCATGTTCTCGACGATCCGGGCCGCCGCGCCCCGCAGTTGGGCCGGCTCCTCCCCGTCGAGGGTCAGGGGGGCGCCGCCGCCGGTGGCCGGGGCGGGCGCCCGGGCCGGTGCCGACGGGGTGGGAGCGGCCGGCGGGCCGGGGGAAGGCGTGGCGGGGGCGGCCGGCGCCGACGGCGCCAGGACCTCGCGCACCGGTGGTGGCGGCGGCGGGGAGGCGGCCACTGCCGCGGGCCCGGCGGTCGGTGCTCCGGTGCGCCCCGTCCCCCGGGGGACGTAGTCGGCGAAGAAGTCGCGCCACGACTCCGAGACCGACTCCGGCGCCTCCACGAACTGCCGGTACATCTCCTCCACCAGCCCCGCGTTGGGGCCGAGATCCTCGAAGGTGTCCCGGGCGGCCATCTCAGCTCCTCGTCGTCTCAGTCGTCCTGCTGGCTCGTGTCTCCTCGTCGACCGCGGTGCCCGTGGGGTCAGTGCCGCAGCAGCTCGGCCACCTGGAAGGCCAGGTCGAGCGACTGGCGGGCGTTGAGCCGGGGGTCGCACATCGTCTCGTAGCGCTTCTCGAGCTCGTCGTCGTTCACCGCCTCGCTCCCCCCGAGGCACTCGGTGACGTCCTCACCGGTCAGCTCCACGTGCACGCCGCCCGGCCACACGCCGGCCGACCCGCACAGGCCGAAGAAGCTGCGGATCTCCCGCATCACGTCGTCGAAGTGCCTTGTCTTGTAACCGGAGGAGTGGGCGAAGGTGTTCCCGTGCATGGGGTCGCAGGCCCAAACCACGGGGTGGCCGGTGGCCGCGACCGCGTCGAGCAGCGGCGGGAGGTGCTCCTCGATCCGGTCGGCGCCCATGCGGCTCACGAGCATCAGGCGGCCCGGTCGGCGCCGGGGGTTGAGCGCCTCGCAGAGCGCGACGGCGTCGTCGGGGGTGGTCGAGGGTCCGAGCTTGACCCCGACGGGGTTCTCGACGCCCGCGAGGAAGTCGACGTGGGCGCCGTCGAGTTGGCGGGTCCGGTCGCCGATCCAGAGCAGGTGCGCCGAGCAGTCGTACCAGTCGCCGGTGAGGCTGTCGCGGCGGGTCAGCGCCTCCTCGTAGCCCAGCACCAGCGCTTCGTGCGAGGTGTAGAAGTCGACCTGGCGGAGCTGGAGCTCGGCCTCGAGGTCGATGCCGCACGCGGCCATGAACCGGAGCGCCCGGTCGATCTCCCCGGCCAGCAACTCGTAGCGGCGGCCCTCCCGGCTGGTCGCCACGAACTCCTGGTTCCACTGGTGCACGCGGGACAGGTCGGCGAACCCGCCCTTGGTGAACGCCCGCAGCAGGTTCAGTGTGCTGGCCGACTGGTGGTAGGCGCGCAGGAGGCGGTCGGGGTCGGGGACCCGCGCGCCGGCCTCGAAGGTGAGGTCGTTGACCAGGTCGCCCCGGAAGGAGGGCAGCTCCACGCCGTCGCGCACCTCGGTGGGCGACGAGCGGGGCTTCGCGAACTGGCCGGCGATGCGCCCCAGCTTCACGGTGGGCACACCGCTCCCGTAGGTGAGGGCGATCGCCATCTGGAGGATGACCTTGAGCTTGTCGCGGATGGCGTCGGCGGAGAAGGCCTCGAAGCTCTCGGCGCAGTCGCCGGCGTGGAGGACGAACCCCCGACCCTCGGCCACCTCCCCCAGCACCTCGGTGAGGTCGCGGGCCTCGCCGGCGAACACGAGGGGAGGCTGGCGGCGCAGCTCGTCGAGGCTCGCCTCGAGCGCGGCGGGGTCGGGCCAGTCGGGCTGCTGGGCCGCCGGCCGGCCGCGCCAGCGCGCCGGCGTCCAGGAGGCGTCGGGGGCGGGAAGGCTCACGTGAGGGTCACCACGGGTCGTTCGGTGCTCGTCGGCGGTCCGGTCGGTGCGCGCCGGATCAAAGGTAGGGGCCCGGGGCGCGGTCAGGGCCCCCACCCGGCTGGCCCGGCTCGATCATCCGGCGCCGGCGCACCTCGTCGAGCTGCTGCTGGGCCATCGTCTGCTGGGTGAACAGGGTGGCCTGGATCCCGTGGAAGAGCCCTTCGAGCCAGCCGACGAGCTGGGCCTGGGCGAGCCGCAGCTCGCCCTCGCTGGGGGTGTCGGAGGTGAGCGGGAGGGCGACCTCCTGCAGCTCGCGCTGGAGGTCGGGGGAGAGGACCTCGCGCAGCTCGCTCAGCGAGCTCTCGTGGATGGAGCGCAGCGCCCGCCGCCCGGCGTCGTCGAGCGGGGCGCGTCGGACCTCGTCGAGCATGGTGCGGACCATCGACGCGATCCGGATCAGCTTGGTGGGACGGGTGACCTGCTCGGGGTTCTCGTGGTCGCCGTCCGGGCCGCCGGAGTCGCCGTCGGCCGCGGGCGCGCCGGCTCCGGCGTTGGTGACGGCCCCGCCCACGATCTCGGGGCGCAGGGCCGCGGCGGCCCCGGGGCTACCGCCCGCGGGCCGGTCGGCGGAGTTGTCGGGCGATTCGGCCACGCTTCCACGATAGGGGTTCGGGCCCGACCCCGGCTCATCGCTTTGCCGGCCGGCGCCCCGCCGAGTGCCGTACCCGGCCCGCCAGCTCGTGGTGGCGGAGGGTCAGGTGTCGGTCGGGGGAGTGCGGCCCTCGGCCTCGCCGCGGGGTCCCGGCACGCCGTGGAACTCGTAGGGCTCGGCGTCGCGGCCGACCTGGCAGACCCAGCACTCGCCCGACGCGTCGGACGCGACCAGCCCCAGGACGGCCTCGGCGATCTGGCGGGGCGGCATGAGCGGGAAGCCGATCTCGGCGAAGAGCTTCTTCACGTCGTCGGTGAGGATCCGGGTGTCGGTCATGCTCGGGTTCACGGCGTTGACCCGGATGCCGAGGGGCTCCAGCGTGGGCGCCACGCTGCGGACCAGCCCGACCACCGCGTGCTTGGTGGCGTCGTAGACGAAGTCGGGTGGGAACGGGATCAGGCCGGCGAGCGAGCTGGTGGCCACGATGGCGCCGCCACCCCGGCGGCGCATCGCCCGGCTGGCGGCCCGGAGGCCGTACACGACGCCGTCGAGGTTCACCCGGCGGATGCGCTCGTACTCCTCGTCGGTCAGGGCCGCGGGGTCGGCGACCGCGATCGCCACGCCGGCGTTGAGGAACGCGACGTCGATCCCGCCGAAGTGCCCCTCGGCGGTGGCGAACGCGGCGTCGACCGCGGCGGAGTCGCCCATGTCGCCCTCGATCGGGAGCCCGCCGATGCGGCCGGCGACCGCGGCCGCGCCGTCGCCGTCGATGTCGACGGCCGCCACCGAGGCGCCCTCGGCGGCGAAGAGCTCGGCGGTCGCCTCGCCGATCCCGGACGCGGCGCCCGTGACCAGGGCCACCTTCCCGTCGAGCTGACCCATGGGCCCGTCCCCTCTCGTCGCCCGGCGCCCCGGCGGCGTGCCGGGGAGGGGATCATCGGAGCACCCCGGACGCGCCGTCCGCAAGCACACCTACGCTCCGGGGCATGTTCGACGCGTTGCTCGCCCCGGGGGCGATCGGGCCGCTGGAGCCGGCCAACCGCGTGGTGCTCCCGGCGATGGACATGAACCACTGCCACGACGGCGTGATCACCGATCGGGAGATCGACCACTACCGGGCCCGCGCCGCGGGCGGCGCGGCGTTGGTCATCACCGGCAGCGGCGCGGTGGCCTACCCGGTGGGCGCCGCCAGCCGCCGCCAGCCCGGCCTGTCCGACGATCGCTTCGTGCCCGGCCTGGCCCGCCTCGCCGAGGCGGTGCACGATGCGGGCAGCCTCCTGTGCGTCCAGCTCACCCACCACGGCAAGACGGCGAGGGTCGACATCGCCGAGGGGCGCCCGGTGCTCGTGCCCTCCGAGCCGGTAGGTCGCGCCGACATGTCGGCCCTGCGCGACTGCACCCCCGACGAGATCATGCGCCTTGCCGCGACCACCGGTGGGAGGTATCCCACCTACCGGGAGGCGACCGACGACGACCTCGCCGAGGTGGTCGAGCGCTTCGCGTCGGCCGCCGCCCGGGTCCGGGCCGCCGGGGCCGACGCCGTCGAGGTCCACGCCTCCCACGGCTACGTGATCTCCACGTTCCTGTCACCCGCCGACAACCGGCGCACCGACCGGTGGGGCGGCTCCCTCGAGAACCGGGCCCGCCTCGCCGTGGAGGTGATCCGGGCCGTCAAGGCCGCGGTCGGCCCGGAGCTGGCCGTGATCGTGCGGGTCGCGGGGCGTGAGATCCCCGACCCACGCGACGTCCGAGGCGAAGGCACCCCGGGCTTGGGAGCGGCGGGATCCTGGGGCATCGAGGAGGCGGTGACCGCCGCGGGGCTGTTCGCCGACGCGGGTGCCGACGCCATCCACGTGACGGGCTGGGGCCGCAACTCGTTCTCCAACTTCACCGACGGTCCGCTCCCCGACGCCGTGGGTGCCTACCGCGACGACGCCCGGGCCGTGAAGGCCGGGGTCGGGGTGCCGGTGATCGCCGTCGGTCGCCTGCTGCCGGAGACGGCCGAGGAGATGGTCGCGGGGGGCGGGTGCGACTTCGTGGCCATGGGGCGCCAGCTCCTCGCCGATCCCGACCTGGTGGCCAAGCTCCGGGCCGGGCGCCGCCGCGAGGTCCGGCCGTGCATCAACTGCTACGTGTGCGTGGAGCAGAACTTCTACGACGAGTCCCCGCGCTGCGCGGTGAACCCGGCCCTGAGCCACGAGGAGCGGGCCGTGATGCCGCCCGCCCTGCACCCGCGCCACGTGGTGGTGGTCGGGGGTGGGCCGGCCGGGATGGAGGTCGCCCGGGTGGCCGCCGGGCGCGGCCACCGGGTCACGCTGCTGGAGGCGGGTAGCCGCCTGGGCGGTACGGCCTGGTTCTCGCAGCTGACCACACCGGCCAACGGGCCGTTCGTCGACTGGCAGGCCGGCGAGCTCTCCCGGCTCGGCGTCGACGTCCGGCTCGGCCACGACGCCACCCCGGGCGGGATCGCCGCGCTCCGGCCCGACGTGGTCGTCGTCGCGACCGGCGCCCGGCGCGGTCGCCCCGACCTGCCCGGCGCCCACCTGCCCCACGTGTGGACCGGCGACGACCTCCGGGCGGCCCTGAGCGGCTCCGCCGCCCGGACCGGCTCCGCCCCCGCCGCCGGACACCGGCCGGGACGTCGTGTCGCCGGTGCGGGCGGGATCCGGGGCGCGGCCACCGCCGGGTTGCTCCGGGCGGCCCGGGTCCTGCATCTCGTCGACGACGCGTCGCGGGTCCGGGCGCTGTCGCGGCTGTGGCTCCCGCTGGGCCGCAGGGTGGTGGTCCTGGGAGGTGGCCTGGTCGGCCTGGAGCTCGCCGAGCTCCTCGCCGAGCGACGCCGCTCCGTCACCGTGCTCGAGCCCGGCCCGGCCGCCGGCCTCCCGATGGCCGCTCCGCGGCGCTGGACGGCCGTCCGCCGGGCCGGGGAGCACGGCGTGGAGATCGTCCGCGGGGCGCGGGTGCGCTGGATCACCCCGACCCACGTCGTCTACGAGGTTGCGGGGGAGGAGCGCCGGGCGCCGGCCGACTCCGTGGTGGTGGCGTCCGAGGTCCGTGCCGCGGCGCCGCTCGCCGGCCAGCTCCGGGCCCGGGGCCTGGAGGTCGTGGTGGTGGGCGACGCCGGCGAGGTCGGCTACATCGAGGGTGCCGTCCACTCGGCGTGGCGGGCCGCCCGCGCGATCTGACCCCCGCCGGCGACCGGTCCGGGCAACCGGCGCCCGGCGGTCAGGGCGCGGCGGATCCGGGGGTCACGAACCCCGACTCGTAGGCGATCATCACGAGCTGGGCCCGGTCGCGGGCGTCGAGCTTGGTGAGCAGGCGGCTGACGTGGGTCTTGGCCGTCGCGTACGAGATGAACATCGTCTCGGCGATCTCCGCGTTCGACCGGCCGGCGGCCACCGCGGCCAGGACCTCCCGTTCCCGGTCGGTGAGGTCGGCGAGACCGGGGTGGAGCTCCGGCACCGCCGCGCCCGGCTCTCCGCCCGGGTCGGCCGCGCCGCCGTCGGACGCGGTGAAGTGCTCGATCAGGCGCCGGGTCACCTTCGGGGCGAGCAGGGCGTCGCCGGTGGCGACGACGCGGATCGCGGCCAGCAGGTCGACGGGCAGGGTGTCCTTGAGCATGAACCCGCTGGCGCCGGCGCGCAGGGCCTCGAACACGTACTCGTCGTGGTCGAAGGTGGTGAGGATCAGCACGCGGGTGCCGGCCGTCGCGCGTGAGGACGCGATGCGGCGGGTGGCCTCGATGCCGTCCATGACGGGCATCCGCACGTCCATGAGCACCACGTCGGGGAGCTCGCGCTCGACGAGGGCCACCGCCTCCGCGCCGTCGCACGCCTCGCCCACCACCTCCACGTCGGGAGCAGATTCGAGCAGCACCACGAACGCGCCGCGCACCAGCGCCTGGTCGTCGGCGACGGCCACGCGGATCACGCCGGCCCCCCGTACGGGAGCCGCGCCGCCACCCGGAACCCGCCCCCGGGGTTGGGGCCGGCGTCGAGCGTCCCCCCGTAGACGGCCACCCGCTCGCGCATGCCGACCAGGCCGTTCCCGCCGCCGGGGCCCGCCTGCGCCCGACCGTCGACCCCGCGCCCGTCGTCGACCACCTCGACGACCACCGCGCCCGGCTCGTAGCGCACGGTCACCCACGCCCGGGCCGGCCCGGCGTGCCTCAGCACGTTCGTCAGCCCCTCCTGGAGGATGCGGTACGCGGTCAGGTCGACCCCGCGCGGGAGCTCGACCCGGGGGCCGTCGAACGAGACCGACACCGGTACTCCGGCTCCCTCCACGTCGTGCACGAGCCGGCTGAGCTGGTCGAGCCCCGGCGCGGGCGCATACGCGGTCGAGCCGAGCGGCGGGGCGGCGCCGCCACCGTCGGACGAATCCCGCAGCACGGCGAGCATGCGGCGGATCTCGGTGAGCGCCGAGCGGCTGACACCCGAGATCGCGTGCAGCGCGCTCCTCGCCTGCTCCGGCTCGGCGTCGATGACGTGCTCACCCATCGAGGCCTGGACCGCTATCACCCCCATGGAGTGGGCGACGACGTCGTGGAGCTCGCGCGCGATGTCGAGCCGCTCGTCGGCGACGGCCCGCCGGGCCTCCTCCCGCTTCTCGCGCTCGACGGCCGCGGCTCGCTCCTCCAGCGCGGCCACCCGGGCCTGGCGGATCCGGAGGTTCGCGCCCGCCACGAACATCGCCGCGAACAGGGCCGCGTTGCCGACCAGGTTCTCGGCGTCGAACACCGGCGAGTCGACCGCCACCAGGAGGACGAGCGCCAGGCCGATCGCGGTCGCCGCGACGGCGACCTGGCGGGCCGGGCCCGCCGCACCCACCGTGAACGCGGCCACGAAGAGGAAGTAGGGCGTGAAGCCCTGGTTGTAGCCGAGCGCGACGAGCAGTGAGACGGCGGTCGCGGCGGTCAGCAGGACGGCCAGCGGAGCCCGGCGCCGCGCGGCGAACGGGACGCTCGCCGCCAGGACCAGGAGCACGGAGAAGGCGTCGCGTGCCCGGTAGTCGGCCGGGGGGACGTCGCCGCGCCCCGCGGTGGTCACCAGGCCGATGACCACGAACGCCGCGGCCAGCGCGCCGTCGAGGAGCCACGGATTCAACCCGCGTGCCCACGGCACCCTCTGGCGCGGGCCGGGGCCGGGGGTCGCCGTCACCACTCAAAGGTACCGGGCCCCGGCGGGGATCGCATCGGTCCCGGGCCCGACCGGCGGGCCGGGCCGCGTACATCCGTGGACGTACCCGGCCCGTCGTGAACCGGCCGCGCGAATGGGTCCCGGGGTCGCCGGGAAGCGCCTCGCGGCCGACGACCCGGCCCGCCCGGCTCCCGCATGCTGCGGGAGACGGCCCCGAACCTCGAGGCCGGCGGGAACGGCGGTCCGTCCGGACCGGCACGACGAAGGGAAGCGCCATGGACATGGTCACGATCGGCTCGATCACGGAGGCGCCGGGCGCCGCGGGCGCCGCGCTCCCCGAGGCCCCGACCGCGGTGGTGGGGGCGGCAGGCGCGGGGGACACGGCTCCGCCTCGGGCACCGGCGGCCCGCACCGTCGACGCCGTGAAGGTGTACGGGCGCGGCGAGGCCGAGGTCCGGGCCCTCGACGGCGTGACCGTCGACTTCGAGGCCGGGCACTTCACCGCCGTCATGGGGCCGTCGGGCTCGGGCAAGTCGACCCTCCTGCACGCCGTCGCCGGCCTCGACGGCCTCACGTCGGGCCGGGTGTTCGTCGGTGACACCGACCTCGGCACGCTCGGGGAGCGCCGGCTGACGCGGCTGCGCCGTGACCGGATCGGCTTCGTGTTCCAGCAGTTCAACCTGATCCCCACCCTCACCGCACTCGAGAACATCGTGCTGCCCCTACGCCTGGCCGGCCGGCGACCCGACCCGGTGTGGGTCGGGGAGGTCGTGTCGAGGTTCGGCCTCGACGGGCGGACCGGCCACCGACCGCCGGAGCTCTCCGGTGGTCAGCAGCAACGCGTCGCGGTGGCCCGGGCGCTGGCGAACCGGCCCGAGATCGTCCTCGCCGACGAGCCCACCGGGAACCTCGACTCCCGCCGCGGGGCGGAGATCCTCTCCTTCCTGCGCCAGGCCGTCCGCGAGCTGGACCAGACGGTGGTGATGGTCACCCACGACCCGGTCGCGGCCTCCTACGCGGACCGGGCGGTCTTCCTCGCCGACGGCCGGATCGTCGACGAGCTGCGCGACCCCACGTCCGACTCCGTCCTCGACGCCATGCGCGTCCTCGGGGGGTGATCCCGGTGTTCAGGCTGACCGTTCAGAGCGTCTGGGCCCGCCGGGGCCGCTTCCTCCTCACCGCGGCCGCGGTGGTCCTCGGCGTGGCGTTCATGGCCGGCACCTCCGTGCTGACCGGCACCCTCCGCCGGGCCTACGACGGCATCGCGACCACGAACCTCGCCGCCACCGACGCCGTCGTGCGCGCGGCGGGCTCCGTCGACGGCGACGCGGGCCGGGTGCGGGGCACCCTCGACGCGTCGCTCGTCGACGTGGTGCGGCGGGTCGACGGGGTGGCGGCCGCCGACGGCAGCGTCTCGGCCGGTGCCCGCCTCGTGGGTCGCGACGGGAAGCTGGCCGACGGCGGGGCGCACCAGGCCGTCCCGATCGGGATGGCCTGGCTCCCGACGGCGGAGCTGAACCCGCTCCGCCTCGTCGCCGGCCGCGCCCCCCGAGCCGGCACCGAGGTCGTGATCGACCGGGCGTCGGCGCGCGACGCCGGTTTCGGACCGGGCGACCGGGTGACCGTCCGCACCTCGTCGGGTGCGGCCCGCTACACGGTGTCCGGCGTCGCGACCTTCGGGTCGGACGACGACGCCGGCGGGGCCGGGGTGGTGGCGTTCGCACCTGCCGCCGCGGCTCGCATCCTCGGGGTGCCGGGCCGCGTCGACGCGGTCCGGGTGGCGGCGGCGCCGGGCGTCTCGCAGGCCGAGGTCGCCCGACGCGTCGGGTCGGCCCTCGCCGCCGGCGGGCGCCACCGGGCCGCCGAGGTGGTGACCGGCCGTGCCGCCGTCGAGGAGGAGCTCGGCACCGGGACTTCAGGTGTTCCGTTCATGGAGGCCCTCCTCCCCGTGTTCGCGCTCGTCGCGCTCTTCGTCGGCGCCTTCGTGATCTACAACGCGTTCTCGATCACGGGCGCGCAGCGGGTCCGGGAGACGGCCGTGTTGCGGGCCGTCGGCGCGAGCCGCGGGCAGGTCCGGCGCACGGTCCTCGTCGAGGCCGGGATCCTCGGCGCGGTCGCCTCGGTCGCCGGCGCGGCGCTCGGCGTGGCCCTCGCCCACGGGCTCGCCGCGCTGCTCCGGGCCTTCGGGGTGGAGTTGCCGGGCGGTCCGATGGTCGTCGGCGCGCGCCCGCTCGCCGTGGCGGCCGCCACGGGCACGGTCGTCACCGTGGTCGCCGCGTACCTGCCGGCCCGGAGGGCGTCGAAGGTAGCGCCGGTCGCGGCGATGAGGGACGTGGCCGTCGACCGCACCGGCGGTTCGATCCGGCGCGCCGCACTCGGGGCCGTGCTGACCGGCCTCGGCGTCGTGGCGTCGGTGTCCGGGGCCCGCGCCGGCGCCGCCGGTCCGGTCGGCATCGGCGCGCTGGCGCTGTTCGCCGGCGTGGTGGCGCTCGGCCCGGTGGTGGCCCCGCGCTTCATCCGGGCCGCCGGCCGTCCGCTGGCCGGGTTGCGGGGCGTCGCCGGCGAGCTGGCCCGCGAGAACGCGGCGCGCAACCCGCGGCGCACGGCGGCCACGGCCTCCGCTCTGACCCTCGGTGTGGCGCTGGTCGTGCTGATCTCGGTGTTCGCGGCGTCGGCCCGGGTGTCGATGGACGCCAACATCGACCGGAACCTGCGCAGCGACTGGATCATCACGCCGTTGCAGCACCAGGACGGGCTCGGACCGGCGGTCGCCGAGACCGTCGACGCCCTGCCCGAGACGGGGTCGGTCACGACGTTCCGCTACGTGCCCGCCCGCCTCGACGGCGCGACCGTGTCGGTGGCCGGCATCGACCCCGAGCGGGTGGAGCAACACCTCGACGTCGGCGCGCGCGCCGGGTCGGTTCGCGCCCTGGGTGCCACCGGCATCGGCGTGGGGCACCGGGTCGCTACCGAACGGGGCCTGCGGGTCGGTGACCGCGTGACGCTGCGCTTCGCCGAGACGGGGGCGCGGTCCTTCGAGGTGGAGGTGGTCTACGACCTCTCCTCCGACCCGCTCGGCGACTTCGTCGTCTCCCAGGAGGCGTTCGAGGCGAACGCGTCCCACATCAACGACCAGGTCGTGTTCGCCACGACCGCGCCCGGGGTGGGCGAGCGGGAGGCCCGGACCGCGATCGAGCGCGCGCTGCGCGCCACGCCGACGGCTCGCCTGCACTCCCCCGACGAGTTCAAGTCGGTCGTGGCCGGCCGGATCGAGCAGTTGCTCAACCTCGTCTACGTGCTGCTGTTCCTCGCCGTGGTGATCTCCCTGTTCGGCATCGCCAACGCCCTGGCGCTGGCGATCGTCGAGCGCCGCCGGGAGATCGGCCTGCTGCGGGCCGTGGGGATGGAGCGCGGCCAGGTGAGGGCCGGCATCCGGTGGGAGGCGGTCCTCGTCGCCCTGCTCGGCACCGTGGCGGGCACTGCGCTCGGCCTCGGCTTCGCCTGGGCGATGGTCACGGCCCTGGCCGGCGAGGGGATCGACCGCCTGGCCGTCCCCGGGACGCGCCTCGTGCTGGTCGGGGCGGTGGGCCTCGTGGGGGCCGTGGTGGCGGCCGCCCTCCCGGCCCGCCGGGCCGCCCGCCTCGAGGTGCTGCGGGCGCTCACCACGTGAGCCGGTCGTCCACCGGGTCCGGATGCCCATCGGGAGGGCACCTCTCGGGGTGCCCTCCCGAGAGGGCGTCTCCCATAGGGGACGGCTATCACGGGGATGGAGTGAATCAATCGACAGAATCTATTCAAAAGTCATCCGATGATATAGGTTCGTTATCGACTCCCCAGCCCCCCAGAGAGGTGAGACCACCATGTCGATGATCAACACCGAGATCCAGCCGTTCAGCGGAACCGCCTACCACGACGGTCAGTTCGTGGAGGTGAGCGACGAGGCGCTCCGCGGCCGGTGGTCGGTCGTGTTCTTCTACCCGGCCGACTTCACGTTCGTCTGCCCCACCGAGCTCGGCGACCTCGCCGACCACTATGCCGACTTCCAGCGCCTCGGCGTGGAGGTCTACGGCGTGTCGACCGACACCCACTTCACGCACAAGGCCTGGCACGACACCTCCGACACGATCGGCAAGATCCGCTACCCGCTGATCGGCGACCCGACGGGGCGCATCACCCGCGCCTTCGACGCCATGCGCGAGGACGAGGGCCTCGCCGACCGGGCCACGTTCCTCGTCGACCCCGACGGCGTGGTGCAGTTCCACGAGGTCACCGCCGAGGGCATCGGCCGGAACGCGGCCGAGCTGCTGCGCAAGGTCAAGGCCGCCCAGTACGTGCGCGAGCACCCGGGTGAGGTCTGCCCCGCCAAGTGGGAGGAGGGCGACGACACGCTCGCCCCGTCACTCGACCTCGTCGGCAAGATCTGACGCCGGTCCCCGCCGGGCCCGGGCCGGGCCGCCCCCACCACCCCGGGGGCCGGTCCGGTCCCGGGCCCGTACCACCCGCCCGCCGGCCCGTCTGCCCGCCCAACCCCTACCACCCGGCCCCCGGCCACCGGGGCCCCGCCTCCGATCCGAAGGAGAGTGCCGTGCTCGACGCCACCGTCACCGCGCAGTTGAAGGAGCACCTGACCAAGCTCCGCCAGCCCGTCGAGCTGGCCGCGTCCCTCGACGGCGGGCCCGCGTCCGACCGCACGGCGCGCCTCCTCGACGAGATCGCCGCCCTGTCCGACCTCGTGCGCGTGGTGCGCACCGACGACGACCCCCGCCGCCCGTCCTTCGCGGTCCGCCGGGCCGGCGCTCCCTCCGACCCGGGGGCCGGCATCCGCTTCGCGGGTGCCCCCCTCGGCCACGAGCTCAGCTCGCTGGTCCTGGCCGTCCTGTGGGTGGGTGGGCACCCGTCCACCGCCTCCGCCGACGTGATCGAGCGGATCCGCGCCGTCGACCGCGATCTCCGCTTCGAGACGTACCTGTCGCTGTCGTGCCAGAACTGCCCCGAGGTGGTCCAGGCCCTCAACCTGATGAGCGCCATCAACCCGCGGATCGGTCACGTCGCGATCGACGGCGCGGTGTTCCGTGACGAGGTCGAGGAGCGCTCGGTGATGGCCGTCCCGGCCGTGTTCCTCGACGGCGAACCCTTCGTGACCGGGCGAAGCTCGATCGAGGAGATCCTCGACCGGCTCGACCCGCGGGCCGGCGAGCGCGAGGTCGCGGCGCTCGACGCACGCGAGCCCTACGACGTCCTTATCGTGGGGGGCGGACCGGCCGGGGCCGCGGCCGCCGTCTACGCCGCCCGCAAGGAGCTCCGCACCGGCGTGGTGGCCGAACGCTTCGGGGGCCAGGTGCTCGACACCATGTCGATCGAGAACTTCGTCTCCGTGCCCCACACGGAGGGCCCGGCGTTCGGCGCCGCGCTGGAGGAGCACGTCCGCGGCCACGACGTCGACGTGATCACCCGGCAGCGCGCGGCCCGTCTCGTGCCCGCCGAGGGGCCGGGTGCCCTGCACACCGTGGAGCTGTCCAACGGCGCGTCGTTGCGGGCCCGCACAGTGGTGCTGTCCACCGGGGCACGCTGGCGCGAGATGGGTGTGCCCGGCGAGTCGGAGCACCGCAACCGGGGCGTGACGTTCTGCCCTCACTGCGACGGACCCCTGTTCCGGGGCAAGCGCGTCGCGGTGATCGGGGGCGGGAACTCGGGGGTGGAGGCGGCCATCGACCTGGCCGGCGTGACCGCCCACGTGACCCTGCTCGAGTTCGACGACCGCCTGCGGGCCGACGAGGTGCTGCAGCGCGCGCTGCGCGCCCTGCCCGACGTCGACGTGGTGACCTCGGCCCGCACCACCGAGGTCATCGGCGACGGGGCCCGGGTCACGGGCCTCGCCTACGAGGACCGGACCAGCGGGGAGTCGCACAAGGTGGAGCTCGACGGCGTGTTCGTGCAGATCGGGCTCCTGCCCAACACCGACTGGTTGGACGGGGTCGTCGAGCGCTCCGGGCGTGGGGAGGTCGTCGTCGACGAGCGGGGCCGCACGTCGGTGCCCGGCGTCTTCGCGGCCGGCGACTGCACCACCGCGCCGTACAAGCAGATCGTGGTGGCCCTCGGCGCGGGTGCGACCGCCGCGCTGTCGGCCTTCGACCACCTGATCCGCTCCGAGGCCCAGGGAGCCGAGCCCACCCCGGCCGGCTCCGCGGCCGCCCCCGACGGGCGGGCGTAGGGTCGGGGCGCCCGGGGCTCCCGGTCCGGAGGCTGGACACCCGGGGGCCGGTGCCCGGGGATCGGGTGCCGGAGGACCCGATCCGACCGCCGTGATCGCCGAGGGGATTCCCGCCGTGACCCGACCGGACGTGACCCGACCCGCCGTGGAGGGCCCGCCGTGAACCTGCGCGACCTCGAGTACCTGGTGGCGGTGGGGGAGCACGGGCACTTCGGCCGGGCCGCCGAGGCCTGCTTCGTCAGCCAGCCCACGCTCTCCACCCAGATCAAGAAGCTCGAACGGGAGCTCGGCGTGGAGCTGGTGGAGCGCAACCCGCGCCGGGTGATGCTCACCGCGGCGGGGGAGCAGGTGGCGGCCCGGGCGAGGGTGATGCTGCTCGAGGCCGAGACCATCCGGGGCATCGCGCGCCAGGCCGCCGACCCCGAGGCGGGCCGCGTCCGCGTCGGCCTGTTCCCCACGCTCGGTCCGTACCTCCTTCCTCACGTGGTGCCCGTGCTGCACGCCCGGTACCCGAGGTTGGAGCTCCTACTGGTCGAGGAGAAGACCGACGAGGTCCTGGCCCGCTTGCGCGACGGCCGGCTCGACGCGGGGGTGCTGGCCCTCCCCGTTCCCGACGACGGCTTCGAATCGCGTGTCCTCTTCGAGGAGGACTTCGTGCTCGCGGTGCCGGCGGGCCATCCCCTCGCCGGCGGGGACGGACCGGTCGGCCTGTCGGCGATGGCGGGGGAGCGGGTCCTGCTCCTGGAGGAGGGTCACTGTTTGCGCGACCAGGCGCTGTCGGTGTGCCGGATGGGGGGCGCCTCCGAGTGGCAGGGCTTCCGGGCCACCAGCCTCGAGACGCTGCGCCAGATGGTCGCGGCCGGGGTGGGCGTGACGCTGCTGCCCGAGTTGGCCGTGCGGCCCCCCGTCGCCGCATCGCCGGAGGTCCGCCTGCTCCGGTTCTCGGACCCCGTCCCCCGCCGGGAGATCGCCATGCTCTGGCGTCGGACCAGTCCCTACGGGGGCCTCCTCGAGGCGGTCGCCGGCCTGATCGCGACCACCACCGTCGACGTGCTCGCCGGTCGGGAGGCCTAGCGGGTCAGGGGCCGGCGAGCTTGGCCACCGCCACGTCGAGGAGCCGGTCGGGCAGCACCCGACTCGCCGCGGCGGAGACGTGGGAGTCGATCCCGACCTGGTAACGGGCCCGGGGGCGGTCGGCGGTCAGTGCCTTCTCCACCACCGCGGCCACCCGGTCGGCGGGGATGCCGGTCCGGTCCTGGGTCTCGATCCCCTTGCGGATCGCGGCGATCTGGTCGCCGTAGCGCGACGCGGCGTCGGCCGGCATGACCGCCTCGAGCTCGTCGGCGAGGGCCCGGCCCTTCTCCCAGATGGCCGTCTTCACCGCGCCCGGCTCGACCACGACCACCTTCATCCCCCACGGGCGGAGCTCCAGGCGCATGGATGCGGCCAGGGCCTCGATGGCGAACTTCGACGCCCCGTACGGCGCCATCATGGGGGTCGAGATCCGGCCGCTGTTCGATCCGATGAACACGATCCGCCCGCGGGCGTCGCGCAGCAGGGGCATCATCGCCTGGGTCACGGCCACCTGCCCGAACAGGTTCACCTCGAACTGGAGCCGCCAGTCGTCGACGGGCAGGTACTCGACCGGCCCGCCCCTCGCGATGCCGGCGTTGTTGACGAGGCCGGCCAGGCCGGCCCCGCCGACCGCGTCGGCGATCGAGTCGGCGGCCGCGGCGATCTGGGCCGGGTCGGTCACGTCGAGCACGACCGGCGTCAGGGAGCCCGCCGACGCGTCGGCGAGCGCCCGCCCGTCGGCGTCGCGGCGCACCCCGGCGAACACGCGCCAGCCGGCGGCGGCCAGGCGCAATGCGGTGGCCCGGCCGATCCCGGTCGACGCCCCGGTCACCAGCACCGTCGATCCGATGGTCGTCACGCGCTCGTCCATGCCCTGAAGGCTCGCACCCGGTCGTCGCGCCTGTCGAGGCCGTCCGTTCGCGCGCCCCGGGGGTGCGCCGCCGGCGACCGGTGGGCGTCGGGCGGTTCCGTGTCGCCGGGGCGACGCGTCGTCGCCCGACGCCGGGGGTGGGGGATCAGCCGCCGGTGAGCTTGGCGGTGTGGGTGATCGGGACCGAGGCCAGGGCGACCGACACCGGGCAACCCCTGGCCGCGTCGGCGGCCATCGCCTCGAACGCGGCCGCGTCGAGGCCGGGCACGACGCCCTCGGTCTCGAGCGCGATCCCGGTGATCCTCGGGCCTTCGTCGCCCACCTCTATGGTCACCGCGGCCTTGGTGTCGAGACGGGTGGCGGTGTGACCGCCGTTCGTCAGCAGCAGCGACAGGTACATGGTGAAGCAACCGGCGTGGGCTGCTCCCAGCAGCTCCTCGGGGTTGGTCCCGGCGTCGGTGTCGAAGCGCGCCCCGAAGGAGTAGGGGGCGCCGTCGAAGAGGCCGCTACCTACCGATACGGTGCCCTTGCCCTCCCTGACGGTTCCTTCCCAGTGCGCGCTCGCGGTCCTGGCTGGCATGTCGTCCTCCTCGTGCTCGAGCAGTCGTTCGTCGGTCGTCGTTCGTCGTGCTCCCCTGCGGTGGTGGGCCGCCGGGCCCGTTCGGGGGCGCCGCCCGGCCCGCTCGGGCCGGTGGCGGTGGCCCGGTCCTCTCCGGCCGGCCCACCGCGGTGCTACATGTCGTGCCCCGCTACACGTTCACCGTAGACCCCCGGGCACGCCTCGCCGCCGGGGGTGGCGGTCGGGCGCTACTTGCGCCACTATGTCCGCTATGCAACGGATCTCTCGCCCTCGCCGCCGCCGGATCGTCGCGTTCGGCGCCGTGTCGTCGGTCGCCCTCCTGGCCCTCCTCGGGCTCGTGGGCGGGGCCGCGGCCGCCCCGGCCACCGGCCGTCGGCAGGCCGGCGGGGCCGTGATCGGCCCGTCGACCACCAACGGGCGGGTCCGGGCCCTCACCTACAACGTGGCCGGGCTGCCCGAGCCGCTCTCCGGCTCGGAGCCGTCGGTCAACACGCCGCTGATCAGCCCGCGGCTCAACGCGTACGACCTGGTCCTCGTCCAGGAGGACTGGATCGACCCCGACCCCCCCGTGCCGCCGTGGGACTTCCACCACGACGACCTCATCTCGCAGGTGACCCACCCGTACCGGTCGACCCCGGCGACGCCCCCGGTCGGGACCGACCCCCGGCGCCCCGAGGCGTTGGTCGCCGACGGGCTCAACCGGCTGTCCCGCTACCCGTTCGGGTCCGTCACGCGCCGGATGTGGACGGGATGCTTCGGCGGCGCCGATACCAGCGACGGCGGGGCCGGCGACTGCCTGGCGCTGAAGGGCTTCTCGGTGGCCCGCACGGAGGTCGACCCCGGAGTGGAGATCGACGTGTACAACGTCCACGGCGAGGCCGGCGGCACCGAGCTCGACGAGCAGCTCCGCGCCGACGGCTACCGCCAGCTCGCCGAGTTCATGGCGGTGCACTCCGCGGGCCGGGCCGTGATCCTCGGGGGCGACACCAACCTCCACACCGACCGGCCCGGCGCCGGCGCCATCTGGAGCGAGTTCCTCGAGGCCACCGGCCTGACCGACGTCTGCCAGGCGGTCGACTGCGGGGCCGACGACCACGAGATCGACAAGTTCGCGTTCCGCAGCGGTGGTGGGGTGACGATCGAGGCCCTGAGCCACGCGTTCGAACGTGACGAGTTCCGTCGCGACGACGGCGAGCC
>JADLDD010000011.1 GCA_020846855.1 Acidimicrobiia bacterium
CACAAGACGGCGGGGCGGCGGCGGAGCGTGCGGGTGACGGACGAGCGTCGCCGGCGACTTCGGCCACGGCTCCATGAAGCGGGTCGCGTCGGCCGTCGGGGACGGGTCGATCATCGTCGAGCACGTGCACTCCCTCCTCGCCGCGCGCCGAACGCAGGTTGTCGCGGGCCTTTGCGGTCCCGCCGGGCGGCTGTCACACCCCTCCGTTACCTTGACCGCATGATCGATTGGCCGAGATCGTGGCGGAGCGAGGCCCCAAGCGAGAAGTGCCCGTTCTGCGGTGAGCAGGCGGGCCGTCCGATCATGTGGGGCATGCCGGACCTGGAAGTATTCGAGGCGAGCAGGGACGGGACGATCGACGTCGCGATCGGTGGGTGCTGCGTCCCGCCGGATCCGCCCACCCACCGCTGCTCCAACTGCGGTCTGCAGTACGTCGTCGTGGACGACCGCCCGTCGTCCGATACCGACGCCGACGGGCCCGGACCGGGACGGGCCGGGTGAGGATCGCCGCACCCCCGGCGGGCGACGTGGGTCCGGATGCCCCGGGGTCGCTCAGCGGGGAGGGGAGCCCATCCTCTCGGCGAGGTCGTCGGGCAGGCCGTGCGGGAGCCCGCGCTCGTGCGCGAGGGCTTCCGCGCGCGGGCGGTCCGAACGCTCGAC
Source organism: Acidimicrobiia bacterium (assembly GCA_020846855.1). Classification (GTDB taxonomy): domain Bacteria; phylum Actinomycetota; class Acidimicrobiia; order IMCC26256; family JADLDD01; genus JADLDD01. The sequence goes on from JADLDD010000011.1 coordinate 661, forward strand.
CAGGAGCCGCTTGACGATCCGGTTGGTGCCCCGCGAGTTGGCGAGGATCTCGGCCACCAGCCCGGTCGTCGGCAGCGACGGCGTCGAGGTGGGTCCGCAGCTCGACGAACACCGCCGGGGTGAGCGCGTTCAGCTTCTCCGGCCGGTTCAGGGTCAGGACCGTGCACCCGTCGGCGCGGTCGGTCCGCAGGACCAGGGGCTCGGTGACCACGGTTCACCTCTCCGAGATCAGGGTCGGGATCCCGATCGCACCGGGCGCTCGAGGACGCCGGCCGGCGGGGGTCAGGCCCCGGGCGTGGGGCGGCGGCGACCCCTCACCAGGTAGGCGATCGGGCCGAGGGGCTGGACGAAGCAGGCGAGAGCCCACAGCGGCTTCGGGCCGCGCACCTGCTCTCGAGGCCGGCGGGCGAGGTCGGCGAGCGCCACCGCGGTCAGGGTCAGCTCGACCGCGGCGGCGGCGACGATCGCCCTGCGCTGGGACCGGCCCAGCTCGCTCCACCGCTTCCGAGGCACGACGCGCAAGCTAGCCCGCCTCGGGGGCGTCGTGGGCGCCGGCGCGCCCACCGGACCCCACCGCTCACGCTGTCGCGGCAGGCCTCCATCCGAGCCCGAGGCACGGCCGAACAGCACCGCCCGGAGCGGCGCCGGCGGCCAGGGCCGGGGCCGCGTCAGTACGCCCGCGTGGCGCGGAACTGCTCGTAGCCGATCGGGTTCGCGTTGAGCTCGGGGTCGACGCGCACGTGGATCACCGCGGGCAGGCCGGAGGCCCGCGACCGCTCGACGGCGGGCGCCAGGGCATCCACCGACTCGACGTACTCGCCGTGGCAGCCCAGCGCGCGGGCCAGGTCGTCGTAGCGCACCCCCGACGACAGCTCGGTGCCGTGCGCCTCGCTCTCGGGCACTCCCGAGAACCGGTGGGCGGTGCGCTCCATCCCCCAGCCGTCGTCGACCATCACCACGCTGATGACCGCCGCGCCGGCCGAGCGGGCCGTCTCGAGCTCCATGGCGTTGAACCCGAACGCACCGTCGCCGGTGATCAGGTACACGCACCGCTGCGGCGCGGCCAGCTGGGCCCCGATGGCGAACGGGAGGCCGGTGCCGAGGTAGCCCATCTTCACCGAGTAGAGGAACGAGTCGGGCCGGTACACCGGGTTCAGGGCCACGGCCCACAGAGTGGTGTTCCCCCCGTCGGCCACCACGACGGCGTCGCGCGGGAACGCCTCGCGCAGCGCCATGACCGCCTGGCCGGGGTTCACGCCCACCGACGCCTCGGCCAGCACGTGCGGCGCGGCGGCGGCGACCGTCTCCTCGTGGATGGCGGCGTAGCGGGGCGCGCCGGCCATCTCGGCGCGGGGCCCGCAACGGGCCTTCACCTCGGCGGTCAGGGCCTCGAGGCCGGCGCGGGCGTCGGCGACGATCGCCTGGTCGACGGGGCGGTTCAGGCCGATCGACAACGGGTCGGCGTCGATCTGGATCGTGTGCTGGTGCTCGGGGTCGCCCCAGGCCGGGGGCATCCCCCAGCCGTCGTACTCGCCGAGGCGGGCGCCCACCACCAGGACCACGTCCGCGTCGGCCCGCACGGCGCGCAGCGCGGCGCCGTCGGCGATGTGGAAGTAGCGGGGGTGGTCCTCGGGCACCACGCCCCGGGCGCCCAGCGTCGTGCTCGTCGCCGCGGCCAGGTGGTCGGACAGCTCCATGAACGCGCCCGACGCCTCCGACCACAGCACCCCCTTGCCGGCGAAGAGGAACGGCCGCTCGGCCCCGGCCAGGCGCTCGGCCGCCGCCGCGATCAGGGCCGGGTCGCCGCCGCCGACGTTCAGCACCCGGTTGCGGGCTGCCGGGGTCAGGCGCAGCGAACCGGGGTCGATCTCCTCGTTGAGGAGCTCGTCGGGGACGGCCAGGAAGGCGGGGCCGGGGCGACCGACGGTCGCGGCCCGGAACGCGGCCCGGACCAGGTCGGGGACCCGGTCGGCCCGTGAGATCAGCGCCGAGTACTTCGTGATGGGGCGGGCCATCGCCACCAGGTCGGTGGCCTGCCACGCACCGCCCCGGTCGGGGGAGTTCACCGCCGGGCGCCGGGTGCACGCGATGGCCACCACCGGGTGCCCCTCGCCCTGGGCGCTGGTGAGGCCGGCCAGGGCGTTGGCGCCGCCCGGCCCCGGGTTGCCGATCACCACCGCGGGGCGGTGGGTGAGGCGCGTGTACGCCTCGGCGACGTGCGCGGCCGCCTCCTCGTGGCGGGTGTTCACGTAGCGGATGCCGTAGGCGTCGGTGTGGCGCACGAAGGGGATGTGCGCGCCGTCGAGGATCCCGCACATGAAGTCGACCCCCTCGAGCTGGAGGCAGCGCACGAGGAGCTCGCCGACGGTGATGGGGGAGGTGGCATCGGTCATCCCCGAATCATGGACACCGCGGCGCCCACGCCGCCACTGCCCGCCGGGACGGCGATGCCCTACCACCGGTCTGACGCCCGCTCGCCGACGCTCCGCTCGCCGACGCCGCCCTCCGGCCCGCGGTGCCGCCCGGGCCGGGCGTTCAGCCCCGGTGCCGATCGCCCCGGTCGGGCGCACGGGACTCGGCGCCCGCCGGTTCCGCCGAGCGCGCCCCGTCCCGCCCGTCGGGGTGGGGCGCATCCACCGGACCGACGTCCTCGAGGTGGACGCCGCTCGCGGAACCGGGGCGGACCTGGCGCACCCACACCAGGATCGAGTTGAGCAGCAGCACGGCGGCGCCGGCCAGCATGGCGATGCCGAACGCGTCGGCGAACGACGACGTGGCCAGGTGCGTGACCTGCTCGGCCGTGGCGGCGGGGAGGTGCCGGGCGGCCTCGAGTGACGCGAACACCGACGACGACGCACCGTCGGGGACGCCGGGGATCCGTGCCAGCTTCGGCCCCACCTGGTGCTGGTAGGCGGTCGAGAGGATGCTCCCCAGCACCGCGATCCCGAGCGCGCCGCCGAGCTCGCGCGACAGGTCGTTCACCGCGGAGCCCACCCCCGACTTGGCCCGGGGTACCGACGTCATGATCAGCGTCGTCGACGGCGCGGTCGTCTGCCCGAGGCCCATCCCGATCAGGGCCGCGGCGCCGACGAACAGCACGGCCGACGTCGTGGGCGTCACCCCTCCGAACATGGCCAGCCCCGTCGAGCTGAGCAGCAGCCCGACCCCGACCACCGCCCGCGGCCCGTACCGCTCGACGAGGCGGGCGCTCAACGGCGCACCGACCATGCTGAACGCGCCGATGGGCAGGCTCAGCAGCGCCGCGGTCAGCGGCGAGTAGCCGTGCGCGATCTGGAAGTACTGGATGCCGACGAAGAAGAACCCGTAGGCGGCCACGTACTGGAGCGTGATCGTCAGCGAACCGACGTTGAACTCGCGGACGCGGAAGAGGCCCATGTCGAGCATCGGATGGGCGGCCCGGCGCTCCCAGGCGCCGAACGCGCCGAGGACGAGCAGGCCGGCCGCGATCGACACCATCGTGACCGGCGACGACCACCCGTTCTCCGGGCCCTCGATGATGCCGTAGAGCAGGCCGGTGAGGCCGGCGACGGCCAGGCCCGCCCCGACCGGGTCCAGCTTCGCCTCGTGCGGGTCGGAGGAGTCGGGAACCAGGGCCAGCCCGGCGGCGATCGCCACCACGCAGATGATGACGTTGATCAGGAACACCGACCCCCACGCGAAGTGGCGCAGCAGCAGGCCCGAGAGCACCGGCCCCAGCGCCCCGCCGAGGCCGGCGCACCCGGCCCACACGGCGATGGCCCGCTGCTTCTCGCGCACCTCGACGAACACGTTGTTCAGCACCGACAGCGTGCCCGGCATGATGAACGCGGCGCCGAGGCCCGTGACGGCCCGCCACAGGATCAGCTGCCACGACGCGGTGGCCACGCTGGCGGCCAGCGACGCGAGCAGGAACACCACCAGGCCGCCCTGGAGCGCCCACTTGCGGCCGAAGCGGTCGGCGATCGCGCCCGCGGGCAGCAGCAGGCCGGCGAACACGAGGCTGTAGGCGTCGACCATCCACTGGAGCTGACTCTGGGTGGAGCCGAGCGCGTCCTGGATCGGGGGCAGCGCGACGTTGAGCGACGAGTTCCCGGCCACGATGAGCAGGAGGCTCAGGCAGAGGACCGCGAGGGTCCACCACCGGCGGGCGTGGACCCGCGGATCGATGGTGACCGCGGCGGGCATCGAACCGATGTTCCTCCATCGAGGGCCGGAACCCCCAACCGGACCGTGGCAGGCTGGCGCCCGATGGCCTCATCCCCCGACGACACGCCGTCCCCCGCCGGCACGCCGGTCCCGGTGGGGGGCCACGCCGATCCCGCGTTCGGGGCCGTGGCCGACGTGTTCGCCGCCAACTTCGCCCCGTCGGGCGGCGACACCCCGGACTCCGTGTACGACCCGGGCGACCTCGGCGCCGCGCTCTGCGTGATCGTCGACGGTCGGATCGTGGTCGACCTGTGGGGAGGGTGGTGCGACGTGGACCGCACGCGCCGGTGGGCGGCCGACACCCTCGTGAACGCGTACTCGGTCGGCAAGGCCGTGACCGCGGCCGCGGTGCTGGCCGTGGTGGCTGCCGGCGCCCTCGACCTCGACGCGCCCCTAAGCCGCGTCTGGCCCGAGTACGGCGCCCACGGCAAGGGCACGACGACGCTGCGCGAGGCGCTCTCGCACCGGGCCGGCCTCCCGGCCGTGCGCCGGGCGCTCGGGGCCGACGAGATCTTCGACTTCGCGACGGTGGCCGGCGCGCTGGCGGAGTCCGAGCCGTGGTGGCCGCCCGGCGCCGCCCACGGCTACCACGTGAACACCCTCGGCCACCTCGCCGGGGAACCCGTCCGCCGCGCGACGGGCCGCAGCGTGGGCGAGGTGATCCGGTCGGGCCTGGCCGGCCCGCTGGGGGCCGAGCTGTGGATCGGCCTGCCCCGCACCGAGCACCACCGGGTGGCCGAGATCGACTTCGTCCAGGACCTGCCGCTGTCGCGGCTGCCCCACCAGGGGCCGGGGCACCTCGACCGGATGCGCTACGCCGCGTACTTCAACCCGCCCGGGCTGTCGGGCATCGGGACCGTCAACACCGAGCGGTGGCGGGAGGCCCAGGTGCCGTCGACGAACCTCCACGCCACGGCCCGGGGTGTGGCCCGCCTGTTCGCCGCGCTGGCGGGCGCGCCGGAACGGTCCGGACTCGCGCCCGGCGCCGGGGAGGTGGTTCCGGCCGCGCTGGTGGCCGAGGCGGCGACGACCCAGAGCCGGGGGCACGACCTCGTCCTCGATCGCGACTCGCGCTTCGGCCTGGGGATGATGCTGCACCGGGAGGGCCGGGCGATCGGGGTGGGGGAGGCGTCGTTCGGGCACTTCGGCAACGGCGGGTCGCTCGGTTTCGCCGACCCCGAGGCCCGCCTCGGCTTCGGCTACCTGATCAACCGGCCCGGCGACCGCTGGCAGGTGCCCCGCACCCGCCGCCTCCTCGCCGCGCTGCGCGAGGCGCTCGGCGCGGCACAAGAGGCTCCCGGCCCGGCGGCCGGTTGAGCCGCCGCGCCGCTACGAACCGCGCGTCGCGCGGTCGAGGTCGCGGTCGGTCCAGAAGCCGGGCCGCGGATCGGCGGTGAAGCCGCCCTTGGCGTAGAGCGCCAGGCGCTCGCGGTCGCCGGCGGAGAGCATCCCCACGGCGTCGAAGAAGGCGCCGGGTCCGGCGGCCCGCAGCGCGGTGTCGGCCTCGCCGGGGCGACGGGGCAGGTGCGAGGCGAGCAGGACCAGCGGCTCCCGCACGCCGGCGCCCCGCAGGGCGTGCGCCCGCCCCAGCGCCTTCCACACCGCGTCGGTGCGCAGCAGGCCGCCGCGGTGGCTGGTGAAGGCGCCGGCCACGTCGAGCAGCCAGCGGTCGCCGGCGGCGTCGGCGGCGACGAAGCTCACCGTCACGCCGGTGCGCGGGATCCGGTGGTCGCGCGCCACGATCTCGAAGCCGGCGGCCTCGACCACCTCCTCGGCCAGGGCCGCCGCGCGCTTGCCGTCGCGGGTGGCCCGGGCGAGCAGGTCGGCGTCGACGCCCGCGGCGTGATCGCCCGTCACGCCCGGCGGCTCGCACGGTGCCTCCTCGGCCACGCGGCGGCGGGCCAGCTCGACGTAGTCGGGGTCGAGGTCGTAGCCCACGTAGCGCCGCCCGAGGCGGGCCGCCGCCACGAGGGCCGAGCCGCTCCCCATGAACGGGTCGAGCACGAGGTCGCCGGCGAAGGTGTAGAGGCGGATGAGCTGCTCCGGGAGCTCGACGGGGAACGGCGCGGGGTGACCGACCCGCCGGGCGCTCTCGGCCGGGATCGACCACAGATCGAGGGTGAGGGCCATGAAGTCGTCGGCTATCAGCGTGCTCTCGTGGGGCAGCCCCTCGGCGGCCCGGCGCCGAGTCGTTCGCGCCCGGTCGAAGCGGCCCCGGCTCGCCACCACGACCCGTTCGGTGACGTCGCGCAGCACCGGGTTCGACGCGCCGCGGAACGAGCCCCACGCGCACGATCCGCTGGCCCCTTCGGCCTTCTGCCAGATCAGCTCCCCCCGCAGCAGCAGGCCGAGCCGGTCCTGGAGGATGCCGATCACGTCGGCGGAGAGGCTCCGGTACGGCTTGCGCCCCAGGTTGGCCACGTTGACCGCGATCCGCCCGCCCGGCTCGAGCTTGCGGGCGCACTCCGCGAACACGTCGGAGAGCAGGCCGAGGTAGTCGGCGTACGACGACGGCACACCCTCACGCTCGAGCTCCTCCTCGTACTGCTTGCCCGCGAAGTACGGAGGTGACGTCACGACCAGGGCGACGGACCCGTCGGGGACGGCGTCCATCGACCGGGCGTCGCCGCACACGAACGGCTCGGCGACGGGCTCGGGTGGGAGCACCGTGTCGTCGGCCGAGAGCTCGGGGGCCCGGAAGCGGTCGTAGAAGGCCGAGGCGTCGTGGCTCTCGCGCCGCCCCACACCGAAGTTGGAGGTGGCGGTGCTTCGCCGCTTCCTGGCCGCGCCCGGTCCCGTCGCGCCCGATCCCATCGTGTCCTGACTCCGGCGCGTCCGCCGCGGACTGCCCGGGATCGAGGCTAACAATCGCCGCGCGCCGCCCCGGGGATGGGTACGACGGGGCGCGACGGCCCGGGTAGGGTCGGCACCGCCGACCGCCCGGCGCAGCCTCTACCGGCCGACGGAGGCGAACCCGACATGCCCGAGACCATCGTCGTCCCGCTCGACGGATCGGACGCCGCCGAGGCCGCGCTCGGCCCGGCCGCCGCCGTCGCCCGCCGAACCGGGGCCCGGCTCGTGCTCGTGTCGTCACGCCTGGGCGGGCCTGGCGACCCCGACGCCTACCTCGGCGACATCCAGACCGGCCTCGACGTCCCGTCGGTCGAGACCGTCGTCGTCCGCGACCGCCGGGCCCCCGGGGCGGTCGACCTCGTCGCCGGGCGGCACCCCGACCCGGTGGTCTGCATGCGGACCAGCGGCCGGTCGGGCCTGCGGGCCGTGGTCTTCGGGTCCGTCGCCCAGGAGGTGCTGCGCCGGGCCCGGGTCCCGGTCCTGCTCGTGGGCCCCGCCGTGGCACCCGACTGGGAGCTGCCCACCGACGTCGTGGCGTGCGTCGACGACCGGCCCGCGTCACGGTCGATGGTGCCCCTCGCCGCGGAGTACGCGGGCGCGCTCGGCAGCCGCCTCTGGATCGTGACCGTCGTCCCCGCGCGGGGCCGCGAGGCGGACCCGGCCCGGGCCGCGGCGTTCGAGGACGCGTGCCGGCGCCTGGTCGAGGAGCGGGCGGAATCGGTCGCGCCGATGGAGGCCCGGTGGCGGGTCGTGCACGGCGACCCGGCCGAGGAGGTGATCGCCATGGCCTCGGGCTTCCCCGCCGCGCTGATGGTCATGGCCACCCGTGGTCACGTCGGTCTCGGGCCGGCGACGGTCGGGAGCGTCACCACCGACGTCGTGCGGCGGGCGACCGGTCCGGTGCTGGCCCGAGCCTTCTATGGCTTCGACTGAGCCCGTCCCCGTCCCCGTTCCCGGTTCCGGTTCCGGCTCCGGCTCCGGCCTGGGCCTCGGCGACCGCCTGCTGCTCGCGGCGACCGTCGGGGGGCTCGCGGCAGGCGGCGTGGTCCACCTGGCCGGTTCTCCCGGCGCGGCCCGTGCCGTGTGGGCCGCGACGACCGCCGCCGCCCTCGCCCCGGCGCTGGTGTGGGTGCTCGCCGCGCTGCGCCGGCGCCATGCCGGCGTCGACCTGGTCGCGGTCCTGGCCCTGGCCGGCACGCTGGCCGTCGGTGAGTACTTCGCCGGGGCGGTCATCGCCGTGATGCTGGCCACCGGCCGTGTCCTCGAGGCGGCGGCCGTCGGCCGGGCCGACCGCGAGCTGCGGGCCCTCTCCCGGCGTACGCCGCAGACCGTCCACCGCCACGAGGGCGGAGGCCTCGTCGACCGGCCGCTCGCCGAGGCCCGCGTCGTCGATCTCCTGCTGGTGAAGCCGGGGGAGGTCGTCCCGGTCGACGGCCGCCTCGAGGAGGGCGCCGCCCTGCTCGACGAGTCGGCGCTCACGGGCGAGTCGGTGCCCGTCGAGAGGAAGCCGGGCGGCTTCGTGCGCAGCGGCGTGGCCAACGCGGGCGGGCCGTTCGACCTGCGCGCCACGGCCACCGCGGCCGACAGCACCTACTCGGGGATCGTCCGCATCGTCGAGTCGGCTCAGGCGTCGAGCGCGCCGATGGTGCGCCTGGCCGACCGCTACTCGGCGGTGTTCCTACCCGTGACCCTCGCGGTGGCGGCCCTCGCCTGGGCCGTGTCCGGCGATGCCGTCCGGGCCGTGGCCGTGCTCGTGGTCGCCACCCCGTGCCCGTTGATCCTGGCCACGCCGATCGCGATCGTGTCGGGTCTGGCGCGCACGGCCCGGCGGGGGGTGGTCGTGAGGGGCGGCGCGGCCCTGGAGGGCATCGCCCGCGCCCGCGTGCTCCTCCTCGACAAGACGGGCACTGTCACCGCCGGGCGTCCCGTGATCTCCCAGATGGTCCCCGTCCCCGGCGGGCCGCCGGCCGAGGAGGCACTGACCCTCGCCGCCTCGCTCGACCAGGTCTCACCGCACGTCCTCGCCACCGCCTTGGTGGAGGCGGCCCGTGAGCGCGGGCTCGCCCTCACGATGCCGGAGGACGTGGAGGAGGTGCCGGGGCACGGGATCCGAGGCCGCGTCGGCGGCCGGGAGGTGCACGTCGGCAAGGCGTCGTGGGTGGGGGAGTGTCCGGTGTCGTGGCTGCGCTCGGCCCGGCGGAGGGCCGAGCTCGACGGCTCGGCCACGATCTTCGTGGGCGTCGACGGGCGCGCCGTGGCCGCCCTGCTCGCCACCGACCCGCTCCGGGCCGACGCGGCCCGCACCATGCGCCTGCTCCGGCGGTCGGGGATCGACCGGATCGTGATGGTCACCGGCGACCGCGGCGAGGTCGCCGAGACGGCCGGGGCCGCGGTCGGAGTCGACGCGGTGTACGCCGAGCGGACCCCGCCGGAGAAGATCGAGGCGCTGCGCATCGAGGCCCGGTTCGGGCCCACGATGATGGTGGGCGACGGCATCAACGACGCCCCCGCGCTCGCGGCCGCCGACGTGGGGGTCGCGATCGGGGCCCGCGGCGCCACCGTCGCCGCCGAGGCCGCCGACGCCGTCCTCACCGTCGACCGCCTCGACCGCCTCGCCGACGCCCTGCGCATCAGCACCCGGACCGTCCGCATCGCCCGCCAGAGCGTGGTGTTCGGCATGGCCCTGTCGTTCGGGGCCATGGGCTTCGCGGCGGCCGGGTGGCTGGTGCCCGCGCTCGGAGCGTTGCTCCAGGAGCTCATCGACGTAGGGGCCATGGCCAACTCCCTGCGCGCCGCCGCCGGGGGCGAGCAGCCCGCCCGCCTGCTCGGCGACGACGCCGAGACCAGCCGCCGCTTCAGTGCCGAGCACGACAAGATGCGGGCCGAGGTCGACGGGCTACGCGACGCCGCCGACGCGCTCGGCACCGAGCCCGTCGACGACGCCATGAAGAAGGTCCGGTCGGTGCACCGATACCTGGTGGAGGAGGTCCTCCCGCACCAGGTGGCCGAGGACGAGCTCCTCTACCCGGCGGTGGCGCGGGCGCTCGGAGGTGAGGACCCGACGGCCACCATGACCCGGGCCCACGTGGAGATCGACCACCTCGTCCGCCGCCTCGGCCGCCTTCTCGAGGATCTGCCGCCCGAGGGCCCCGACACCGAGGACGTCCTCGAACTGCGAAGGGTGCTCTACGGCCTGCACGCCATCGTGAAGCTGCACATCGCCCAGGAGGACGAGGGCTTCTTCACCCTCGTCGACGACGCCTGACGTCGCCCGCCCCGCGCCCCGAGCGGTCGCGCGCCCGGTCGAGGAGAACCCGGCGCTCGGCCGCGGCGATCACCCGGCGGGCCGCGCCGACCGCGTCGGCGTTGACCGAGATCGACGTGATGCCGAACCGCACGAGGTGCTCGGCGAACGCGGGGTTGGTCGACGGGGCCTGCCCGCACAGCGACGACGTGATCCCGGCGCCGTGGGCGGCCTCGATGATGTCGCCGATGGCGCGCAGCACCGCCGGGTCGGACTCGTCGAAGAGCTCGGCGCAGGTCTCGGAGTCGCGGTCGACGCCGAGCATGAGCTGCGTGAGGTCGTTGGAGCCGATGGACACGCCGTCGATGCCGAGCGCCGCGTACTCGGGCACCTGGTAGATCACCGACGGCACCTCGGCCATGACCCAGCGGTGCAGGCCCCGCTGGCGGCCGAGCGGGCTCCGGTCGACGAGCTCGAGGCAGGCCTCGAGCTCCCAGCGGGTGCGCACGAACGGGATCATCAGGTGCAGGTTGGGGAGCTCGTCGCGCACCTCGGCCAGCATCCGCAGCTCGAGCTCGAACAGGTCGGGCTCGCGCACGTACCGGTAGCAGCCCCGGTAGCCGATCATCGGGTTGGCCTCGTAGGGCTCGAACGCCTCCCCGCCCGCCAGGTCGCGGAACTCGTTGGTGCGGAAGTCGATGGTGCGGTACACGACCGGCCGGGGCGCGAACGCGGCCACGATCCGGCCCAGCGAGTGGTGCATCCGCTCGATGAACTCGCGTTCCCGGCCCTCCGTCAGCAGGCGCCGGGGGTGCTCCCCCTCGAGGGCCTCGGTGATGAGGAACTCGGCGCGGAGCAGGCCCACGCCGTCGACGGGCAGCGCCGCGACCTCCTCGGCCCGTTCGGCGATGGCCAGGTTGACGTAGAGCCGGGTGGCCAGGGGTTCACCGAGCTCGGCCGGTCCGGGGAACGCCGCCACGGTGTGGACGGCGGCGGCGGCCACCCGGCCCGTCAGGCCGGTCTCCGTGCCCGGCGCGGCGACACTGGTCGCGGCGCGGGTCGCGCCCGGGGCCGCACCCGACGCCGCGACGCGGTCGCCGGCGAAGACCTGCCCCGTCGAGCCGTCGACGGTGACCACCTCGCCGTCGCGCAACGCGGTGGTCGCGTGGCGGGCGCCCACCACGCAGGGCAGGCGCAGCTCGCGGCTCACGATGGCGGCGTGGCAGGTGATGCCGCCGCCGTCGGTGACGAGCGCGACCGCCCGGCGCATGGCGGGGACCCAGTCGGGAGTGGTCATGGGGGCGACGAGCACGTCGCCGGGCTGGAGGCGGCCGGCGTCGGCGATCGACGCGAGCACCCGTACCGGCCCGGCCACCACGCCGGGGGCGGCACCGAGCCCGGTAACCAGCGGCTCGTCGCGGCCCGCCGCGGCCGCCTCCGCCGGGGAACCCCCGGCGTCGGGTGCGAGGGTGGTTATTGGGCGCGACTGGACGAGGAAGACGGTGTCGCCCTCCATCGCCCACTCCATGTCCTGCGGCTCGCCGAAGTGCTCCTCGACCGCGACGGCCAGCGCCGCGAGGTGCAGGATCTCCTCGTCGTCGAGCACAGAGGCGCCGGCCTCCTGGTCGGGGAGGGGCTCGGTCCGTTCCACGCCGTCGGCGCCGCGGCGGATGGCGACGGCCTGGTGGCCGACCCGGACGTCGACGACCCGTGGCCCGGCCCGGTCGACGACGTAGGTGTCGGGCTCGACCGTGCCGCCGACGACGACCTCGCCGAGTCCGCGCGCGGCCTCGATCACGATTCGCGACCGGTCGTTGCGCGCCGGGTCGGCGGAGAACATGACCCCGGAACGGTCGGAGTCGACCATCCTCTGCACGACCACCGCGATGGCGGGCTCGTCGAGGACCCCGTGCGCGCCGCGGTAGGCGACGACCCGCTCGCCGAACACCGACCGCCAGCACTCCACGACGGCCTCGATCAGGGCGTCGTCGCCGGTGACGTTGGTGAAGGTCCGGTGCATGCCGGCGAACGAGGTCCCGGCCGTGTCCTCGCGGGTGGCCGAGGACCGCACCGCCACCCGGGCGCCCGGCCCGAGGGCGTGGTACGCGTCGAGCACCTCGGCCCGGAGGGCGTCGGGCACACCCGCCTTGCCGACGAGCTCACGCAGGGTCCCGGCCGTCGCCGCGACGTCGGGTTCGCCGGCGGGCGCACCGGTCGATCCGACGGCGGTCTCGAACAAGCGGCGCAGCTCGTCACGCACGCCGCCCGCATCCATCGCCGCGAGGTACGCGCCCGCCGTGATGACGAAGCCGGGGGGCACGGGTAGCCCGGCCCTGAGCATCTCGCCGAGGCCGGCCGCCTTGCCCCCGACCGATCCGGTGTCGCCCCGACCCACCGACTCCAGCGCCACGACACCCCTCTGTGCCGTCGATCCCGCCATGCCCACTCGCCTCCCGCGCGCGTTCCGGTTCCGTACCCCGCCACTCTGCGGCCGGGGACGCAGGCGTGAACAGGGCCAAGGGCCCTCGGGGGGCCGCCAGGTGGCCCGGAGGCGGGATCCTGCTCGGGTCGGGGGGCCGTGATCAGGTCGGCCGGATCCGGCGGCCCGTGATGGAGACGGGATCGATGCGGATCCAGTGCGAGGCGTCGGTGACGGCCCAGGGCTCGAGCGCCAGTCGCTGCACCCGGCGGGCTTCGTGACCGCCGTTCTGCTCGGTCACGTCGCTGGCCTTGCCCCAGACGTGGACGCTCCAGCCGGTGTGCGCTCCGACGTCGACGGCGTCGACCTCGAAGCCCACAGGGTGGCCGGCCGCCCCCTGTAGCTTCGCGCCCTCCCCGGTGCGGAACACCACGGCGTCGCCGTCGAGGCAGTAGTTGACCGGGAAGATCACCGGGTGGATCCCCACCACCACGGCCACCCGCCCCACCTGGTGCGAACCGAGCAGGGCCAGGCACTCCTCCGCGTCGATCTCCTCGATGACGCGCTCCGCACCGGCGTCGTCGTCTTCGTGGCCGCGGCCCCCGCTGTTCGTCGTGCCCGTGGACTCCATCCCGGTCATCCTAGGTAGGTGGACCGCCGCGGCCCACCCGGCCCGGTGCGGGCCTCCGCCCGGGCCGGAACAGGAGCGCGCCCCTAGGTGTTGGGGCGGGACGGAACCCCGAGCGGAACCCCGAGCGGAACCCCGAGCGGACCCCGATCCCCAGGAGACGAGACATGAAGGCATTCGAGGCGACCGTCGACGCACCGATCGAGCGGGCCGAGGTCGCGGTGCGCGAGGCGCTGGCCGAGGCCGGCTTCGGCGTCCTCACCGAGATCGACGTGGCGGCCACGCTCAAGGCCAAGATCGGGGTCGACCGCCCGCCCATGAAGATCCTCGGGGCGTGCAACCCGACCTTCGCCCACCAGGCCCTCGAGCTCGATCCGGGTGTGGCCGTCCTCCTGCCGTGCAACGCGGTCGTCGAGGAGGTCGACGGGGGAACCCGCGTCTCACTCGTCGACCCGCGTGAGCTGATGCCCGACCCGCGCTTCGCCGAGGTGGCCCAGGGAGCCGCGGAGCGCCTCGAGGGCGCCCTGCGCGAGACCGAGCGGCGGCTCACCACCTGACGCCGGGCGGAGGGCGAGTACGGTCGGGGTCCGCTTCGCCCCGCGCCACCTCGCCTCGCCCGGGAGGGCCTGCCATGGAGATCACCGCCGCCCTGCTGTGCGACTTCGCGCAGGTCCGCGAGGGGCTGCTGTTCGTGAGCTCGGGGGGGATCACCCGTGTGATGCGGCCCGAGTACCCGGCGCCGCTGGGCGTGGTGCTGGCGCTGGTCGTCGACCTCGACCCCGAGGAGCACGGCGAGCAGCACCGGGTGCGGGTGCGGGTCATCGACGCCCACGACACGGTCCTGTGGGACGGCACCGCCGAGCTCGGGGTGGGCCAGGTGCAGGCCGAGACCGGCGAGCACATCTCGCTGCCCCTCGTGGTCGACCTCCGGCCTGTCGCCCTGCCCGCCGACGGCGTGTACCGCCTCGAGGTCGACGCCAACGGCGTGCTGCGCCAGATCCTGCGGCTCCGCGCCATACACGTGCCGCTCCCTCCGGGCGGCCCCGGCAACGAGAGGACCGTCACCACCGGGGTTCCACCCCCGGGCGGCTACCTGTGACGGCCGCACCCGCGCTCTCGCTCCGCGGGGTCGGCGTGGTGCGCGACGGCCGGGCGCTGCTCGAAGAGGTCGACTGGGACGTCGGGCGGCACGAGCGCTGGGCCGTCCTCGGCCCCAACGGCTCGGGGAAGACGACGCTGCTGCGCATCTGCGGGGCGGAGCTCCACCCCACGGCGGGCCGCGTCGAGGTACTCGGCGAGCGACTCGGCCGGGTCGACGTGCGCGCCCTTCGGTCGCGCATCGGCTGGGTGAGCGGCGCCCTGACCCGCCTGCTGCGGCCGGGGATCACCGCCCGCGAGGTGGTGGTCACGGGCCGGCGGGCGGCGCTGGAGACCTGGTGGGACGCCTTCACGCCCGGCGACTGGGCCCGCGCCGACGCCCTGCTCGCCGAGGCCGGCATGGCGGCAGTGGCCGAGAGGCCGTTCGGGGTCATCTCGGAGGGTGAGCGCCAGCAGGTGCTGATCGCGAGGGCGCTGATGGGGGAGCCCGAGCTGCTGCTCCTCGACGAGCCCGCCGCCGGCCTCGACCTCGGCGCCCGCGAGCGCCTCGTGGCGCGGCTCGCCGGCCTGGCCGCCGATCCGGCGACGCCACCCGTGGTGCTGGTCACCCACCACGCCGAGGAGATCCCCCCCGGCACCACCCACGCGCTGCTCCTGCGCGGCGGCCGGGTGGTGACCGCGGGTCCGGTCGGCGACGCCCTCACCACCGACTCCGTGTCGGCCGCGTTCTCCGTCGCGGTGACGGTGACGCGCGACGGCGGCCGCTGGTCGACCCGGGCCCGCTAGGTCGCGAGGCAGCGCAGGTTCCAGGCCCGCAGCGCCGGGGTCTCCCGCTCGTGGCCGAGCACCCCGACCGCCCCGGCGTCGAGCGCGAACGCCGCCCCCGCCGAAGGCGGGAACCCGAGGTGCAGCGCGGTCAGCACCCGCAGCAGGTGGCCGTGGGCCACCAGCACGACCGGGCCGGCGGCCCGCGCGCAACGGTCGAGGACGCGCCGGGCCCGGGTCGCGACGTCGTCGATGGTCTCGCCGCCGGGTACGGGGCCGGTCCAGATCGTCCAGCCGGGCCTCCGGGCCCGGATCTCGGGGGTGGTCAGGCCCTCGTAGTCGCCGTAGTCCCATTCCCGCAGGTCGGCGTCGACGGTCGCGGGCTCCAGGCCGGCGAGGCGGGCGGTTTCGGTGGCGCGCCGGAGCGGGCTGGTGAGCACCAGCCCGAACCGCGGCGCGGACGCCAGCATCGCCGCGAGGTCCTCGGCGTCGCGCCGGCCGGCGTCGGTGAGCTCGACGTCGGTGCGGCCGGTGTGACGCCCGGTGGCGCTCCAGGCCGTCTCGCCGTGGCGGACGATCCAGACGTCGGCCACGGCGTCAGGCCGGCGCGTCGCCCGGCGGCTCGTGCACCACCACCGGGTCGTGCCAGCCGCCGACGTGGCGGGCCAGGGCGTCGGCCTCGGGAGGACCCCACGTGCCGGGCGCGTAGGGGATCACCGGGCGGTGATCGCGCACCACGTGGTCGACGACGCGCCAGGCCTCCTCCACGCCGTCCTGGCGGGCGAAGAGGATCTGCTCGCCGTCGAGGGCGTCGCCGAGGAGGCGCTCGTAGGGCCCCATCTCGTCGCGGCTCGGCTGGTCGACGAAGAGGAGCTCCACGGGCTCGCCGTCGAACCCCTCGCCGGGCCGCTTGGCGCGGGCGCCGAGGGCCATCGCGACCTGCGGCCCGAGGCGGAAGCGGAGGTAGTTGACGGGCCCGGTGACCGGAGCGGAGCCGCCGAAGACCTGCTGCGGCGGCGCCTTCAGCTCCACGAGGACCTCGGTGACGG
>JADLDD010000012.1 GCA_020846855.1 Acidimicrobiia bacterium
CCGGACCCGGTCCCAGAACTCGGCGGTGCTCAGCTCCTTGCGGTCGATCAGCTCCTCGTGGCCGAACCGGATCGTAAGGGGCACGATCTCGATCCGGTGCTGCTCGACCAGGTCCTCGGGGAGGTCGCACGAGCTGTCGGTGACTATCCGCACGCCCATCGGGTGCTCCTCTCGTGTCGTGTCGACACCGGCGGTCCGCCTCCTATGCTTCCACGCGGCTCGGGTCGGCGGAGGTCCGAGCGGCGCGGCGCCGGCCGAAGGCCTCGGCCAGCTCGGCCAGCTCCCGCGACCGCGATGCGTGAAGCGCGGCCACGTACACGATCACGCCGGCCGCACCGGCCAGCGTGGCGGCGAGCATCGACCGCCAGGGACCGGTCGTGCCCACGGCGGCCGCCACCAGCCACGTCGTGGCCCCGAGCAGCACCGACGCCGCCGCGACCCGTAGTCCCGCCGCCACGGTCCGGCGGCCGTCGAGACGGCCGAGCCGCCGGCGCAGCAACACCACCGCCACCACCGCTGACACCGCGTACGCGAGCGACCAAGCCAGCGCGAGGCCCTGGACCCCCATGACCGGGTAGAGCGCCAGCGCGGCGGCGATGTTGAGGCCGTTCTCGCCGAGGTTCACCCAGAAGGGCGTGCGCGTGTCCTGGAGGGAGTAGAAGCCGCGCAGCGTGTAGAGGTAGGTGGAGAAGAAGACCAGGCCGCCGCCGAACCAGGCCAGCGTCTCGGCGGTGAGCCGGGCCGACTCCACGCTCAGGTCGCCGTGGAGCAGCGCCGCGTTGACCAGGGGAACGCTCAGGGTGACCAGGACCACCGAGGCGGGGGCGATCACGAGCACCATCAGGCGCAGCCCCATCGAGAACTCGTCGCGCATCCCGGCCAGATCGCCCCGCGCCGCCCGGGCGGCCAACTCGGGGGCGATGGCCGTCATGATCGACACCGCGAAGAGCCCGTGCGGGAGCTGGTAGATGATGAAGGCCGCGACGTAGACCGAGGCGTCGCCGCGGCTGCCGAGGGCCAGGACCAGGACCAACCACTGGGCCACCTGGTTGGCGGCCACGTAGCCCGCCGTCCACCCCGACAGGCGCAGCAGCTTGGTCACCGCCGGGTGGCGCCACTCCCAGACCAGGTTCAGGCGGGCGCCCGACCGCAACAGCGGCGGTACCAGCGCCACGGCCATGGCGGCGATCCCCGCCGTGGTGCCGAGACCCATCAGGAGCAGCAGCCCGAGGTCGCCGTGGACGTCGGAGAGGCCCAGCCTGCCCCCCTCCGACAGGCGGGGCAGGGCCAGGAACACCGCGATCACCACGACGTTGTTGAGCACCGGCGCGAACGCGGCCGCCGCGAACCGCCGCCGGGCGTTCAACATCGCGGTGGCGAGGGCCGTCACCCCGTAGAAGAAGACCTGAGGCATGAACAACCGCAGCAGCGCGGTGGCCAGGGCGATCTGCTGCGCCCGGTCGCGGCCCTCGATGTTCAGCGCGAAGAGCCGGATGATCCACGGGGCGGCGACGACGCCGAGGACGCTCACCACCACCAGGCCGGCCAACGCCAGCGTGTTGACGGCCGAACTGGCCCGCGGGTCGTCGTGCTGGAGGTGCTCGACGTACAGGGGGACGAGCGTGGCGGTGAGGATGCCGCCGAGGAGCAGCTCGTAGACCATGTTCGGCGTCGAGTTGGCGATGTTGTAGACGTCGGTGAGGCTGCCGAAGCCGATCGCCGCGATGGCCGAGATGCGCAGGAAGCCCGTAACCCGCGACAGGGCCGTGCCCAGCCCCACCACCGCGCTGGACCGCAGGAGCTGGCCACGGACCGCTGAGGTCAACCGTCGGGCTCCGCGCCGTGACCGGATCCCGCCCGGCGGCGTCGCCGCTCCCGGCGGGCGTGATGGGCCCACCAGACGGCCAGGAACCCGCCGGCGCCCACGGTCAGGACCACGCCCACCCCGCTGAAGACGGTCGACCGGAACGTGATCCGGTCACGTTGGATGAGCAGCCGCCCGTCGGCCGACCGGATCGTGAACGTGACCGGGAACGTCCCCGAGGAGCGGACCTCGACCGGGATGCGGACGGTCGTGTTGCGGGGCGGAAGCAGCACGGTCTTCGACGGTCCCTCCGGGAAGAGGAGCCGGTCGCTTTCCAGGGAGACCTCGACCCGGAGCGTCCGGTCGCTCTCGTTGAGGATGGAGATCGGGACCGAGGCCTGCCGTGACGTGAGGGTGACCGCCCGGTCGCCCGGTGCGTGGACCTGCGCCAGGAAGGCGTCGATCACGTCGTCGACTCCGGTCAGGTAGGCCCCGGCCGTGGCTCGTCCCGAGGCCCCCGTCCAACTCGCCGACAGGCTGGTCCAGAGGGCCCGCCGGCCGGCGCGGACCCGAGGGTCGTCGTCGCCGACCATGCCGGCGAACGCGTCGAGGTGCCGTTGCACCGAGCGGTACCGGGCGGCCGAGACGGGCAGGGTCGAAGGTCGGGCAGGTCGTACCTCGCGGTGCACGACCTCTCCGGAGTCGGCCTCATCGATGGGGACCGTGTCGAAGAGGTCGTCGGCCGACACCACGTGAAGCAGCGGGTGGTCGGTGAGGCCGTCGCGCAGGGCCTGGATGGTGGCCGGATCCGGATCCCACTGGTCGGGCATGGCCACGACGACGCCGCGGCGGACCCCGGGGAGCTCGAGAGCGACGACGGAGAGGCCGGCCAGGAGGCGCTGGGCCTGGAGCGCCGGCGGGGCGTCGCGCGTGGCGAGGGACGTGAGGCCGGGATCGGTCTGGACGGCGAGGAACGTGCGGCCTTCGCTCGTGAGGTTGAACGGGCGCGCGGGCGTGAACTTCTGGCCCACCGGAACCAGGGTGCCCGGCGCCACCACCAGCCGGTCGGTACCCGACTCCCGCAGCCGGGCCAACGTCGGCGCGTCGAGCCGGTCGCGGTACGCGAGCCGGGTGTCGACCCGGACCCCGAGGACCGACGAGAGCGTGTCGGGGCCACGCGCGATCAGGTCGGAGACCTGCGTTCCCAGACCGGCCTGCTCCAGGGAGGCCACGTCGACCGGAACCCACGGTCCGGCGATCACGTCGTGGGTCTCGGCGGCTCCGCGCAGGGCCGCCAGCCCATCGGCGGCCGCCGGGTCGCGGGCGGCGAGCGTGGACCACCCGTCGACGGTCGCCGGTAGCGGGACGACGGTGACCGGCAGGTCGTCGGCGGCCAGGGTGCGGGCCAACCGGTCGAGCCGGCCGCCGTCGGAGAGGGATCGCACGACCCGCGCGTCGGGCGTGGCGTCGGGGCGCACCACGGGCCCCTCCCGCAGCTTCCACAGCCACGACACCCGCAGTCGCTCGCCGACGACAGACCCGTCGACCGGCCCGTCGACCGGCCCGTCGATCGCGATGAGGTAGGTGACGAAGCGGCCGAGGACCGCCTCGGAGCCCCGAGGCCGCAGGACCACCTCGAGCGGGTAGACACCCATCGACCTCACGGCCAGCACCGCCGCGGGGGCCGGCGGAGCCGGGGCTCCGGGTGGGGGGGGAGGTGAGGGAGCGGCCGGAGGCGGGGTGGGCGCGGGGGTGCCGACGCCCAGCTCCAGGCGACGGTGGTCGCCGGCGAGCGGCAGTTGATCCAGGGGGACCGTCGTGCCGTCGAGGACCGTACCCAGGCGTCGCCCCGAGACGGTCTCGTCGAAGCCGATGCGCGAGCTGACGGCCCGGTGGAGGAGGATCCTCAGCTCGAGCTCCGCCGGGTCGCCCTCGACGTCGAGGTCGAGAGGCGCTGTGGTCCCCAGCGCCGTCCACGCCGGTTGCGCCACCAGCTCGAGGCGAGGCCCGTCGCCGCCGGCTCCGCCGGCACGGGGGCCGGGCGCCGCCGGGGCCGTCGGGGCCCCGACCGCCAGGGAGAGGACCCCGATGGCGAACGCGGCCAGCAAAGGGCGGGACGGGCTCACAGGTCGCGGCCCATGACGCTGAGCCCGGCCTCCATGCGCTGGAAGCCGCAGCTCCGGTAGAGGTCGAGCGCGCGCTCGTTGTGCCGCTGGGTGTTGACGAACGCGGTCACCGCGCCGTGGCGTTGCAGCCAGCGCAGCGCGTCGACGACCAGGGCCCGCCCCCAACCGTGGCGGCGGTGCTCCGGCGCCACCGCGAGGCGTTGCACATAGCCGCGGGAGCCGGCCCGGCCCGTGATGGCGTACGCGACCGCCCGGCCGTCCTCCGCGCCGACCCGGAAGCGGCTCGGGGAGGTGGCCCGCAGGGCGTCGGCGAGGCCGCGGTCGTCGAGGGCCCAGAAGTCGTCGAACGACCGCGCGTCGAGGGCGAGCACCGCGGGATGGTCGCCGGAGCGGCCCCGCCGGGTCGGCCGCACCGGCGGCAGGTCCCGGAGATCCCGCAGGCCCCGGGCCAGGAGGTCGAGGAGCTCACGCACCGCGAACCCGGCGTCGACGAAGGGCAATGCGTCAGCCGGGCCCAGGGCGCTCGTGACCACCCTGACGAAGCCCCGGGCCCGAAGGATCTCGAGACCCCGGTCGACGACCTCGGGGGGAGCGGGCGTCTCGGCCCCGATCGCCACGAAGCCGACGTCGGGCCGGCCCCGCCACGCACCGAGCCGGGCGGTGCCACCCGGCCAGCGCAGCGTCGCGTTCGCGGTGGCCCCGGTCGGCATCGGCACGAGAGTACCGGCGGGGGCGGTCGGTCCCACGGCCCCCGGGGACGGCCCCCGCGGCCCGCCCCGTATCCTCTCGGGATGCTGTTGGTGGCCTCCGACCCGGTGTTCGGGGAGCACGACACCGGGCCCGGTCATCCCGAGCGTGCGTCGAGGTTGCGGGCGGTCGGCGACGGGATCCGCCGGTCCAAGGTCGCCGACGCCGTACTGGTCCTCGAGCACCGCGCCGCGCGCCGCGACGAGCTCGAGCGGGTGCACCGGGCCGACTACCTCGACGAGCTCGAGGAGCGCTGCGCCGCGGGGGGCGGGTTCCTCGACGCCGACACCGTCGTCTCGGCGGGCTCGTGGCGGGCCGCCCGGTCTGCTGCGGGGGCGGGCCTCGCGGCCGTCGACGCCCTGCGCCGCGGCGACGCCGACGCCGCGTTCCTGGCCGTGCGCCCGCCCGGCCACCACGCCCTGCCCGACCGGGCCATGGGGTTCTGCCTGGTCAACAACGTCGCGGTGACGGCCGCGGCGCTGGCGGCGGGCGGTGAGCGGGTGTGCGTCGTCGACTTCGACGCCCACCACGGCAACGGCACCCAGCACGTCTTCTACGCCGACGCCCGGGTCGCGTACGTCTCGCTGCACGAGTGGCCCCTCTACCCGGGAACGGGCCGCATGGAGGAGACGGGAACCGGCCGCGGCGCCGGCACGACCTGCAACGTCCCCCTCCCGTCGGGCGCGACGGGCGACGTCTACCTGATGGCCCTCGACGAGGTGGTGGCGCCGTTCGTGGAGCGCTTCTCGCCCGGATGGGTGCTCCTGTCGGCGGGCTTCGACGCCCACCGCGACGACCCGATCACGGGGCTGGGGCTCTCGGCCGGCGACTTCGCCGACATCACGGCCCGCGTCGCCGACCTGGCCCCCCGGGGGCGGCTGATCGCCTTCCTGGAGGGCGGCTACGACCTCGCCGGCCTCCGCCACTCGGTGCAGGCGGCGCTACCCGCGCTCCTGGGGGAGCACGAGGGCCCGCGCGAGCGGGTCGAGGCGGCGACGGGCGGGGGGCCGGGCCGGGTGAGCGTCGAGGCGGTCGTACAGCACTGGCGGGCGGTGGTGGGCTCGTAGCGTCGGTCAGAATGGGGCGGTGACCGTTCCCGCGCGCCTCGCGCACCTGCTGGCGCCCGACTCGCCCGTCCAGCAGCTCGCCGTCCGCCTCGAGAGGGCCGGTCACGAGTGCTACCTGGTCGGAGGCAGCGTCCGCGACGCCTTCCTCGGCGAGGGGCGGGAGAGCGCCGACTACGACCTCACGACCAGCGCCCGCCCGGAGCAGGTCGAGGACGCCCTCGACGGCTGGGCCGACGCCGTGTGGGCCCAGGGCCGCCGCTTCGGGACCGTCGCGGGTCGCAAGGACGGCGTGACGCTGGAGATCACCACCTTCCGGTCCGAGGTCTACCGGCCCGAGAGTCGCAAGCCCGAGGTGGTCTACGGCGACGACGTCGTGACCGACCTGTCCCGGCGCGACTTCACCGTCAACGCCATGGCGCTGCGCCTGCCCGAACCCGAGCTGGTCGATCCGTTCGGAGGGCTGGCCGACCTGGCCGCGAAGCGGCTGCGGACCCCGCAGGAACCGGCCGTGTCGTTCCTCGACGACCCGTTGCGCATGCTCCGCGCCGCCCGCTTCGTGGCCGGCTACGGCCTGGAGCCCGAACCCGCGCTCGTCGAGGCGGTCGTCGAGCACCGGGGCCGCATGGAGATCGTCTCCGCCGAGCGCATCCGCGACGAGCTCTCGAAGCTCCTCGTGGTCGACGACCCGGCGGCGGGGCTGTGGCTCCTCTCGAGGACCGGCCTCTCCGACGAGTTCCTGCCCGAGCTCAACGCGATGCGCCTCGAGCAGGACCCCGTCCACCACCACAAGGACGTGCTGGCCCACACCATCGCGGTGGTCGGCAACGTCCGCCCCGAGCTGCGGTTGCGCCTCGCCGCGCTGCTCCACGACATCGGCAAGCCCAAGACCCGCTCGTTCGGCCCGGGCGGCGTGAGCTTCCACCACCACGAGGTGGTCGGGGCCAGGATGGCGAGAGAGCGGCTCCAGGCGCTGCGCTTCCCGACCGACCTCGTCGACGGCGTGGTGCAGCTCATCTACCTGCACCTGCGGATCCACACCTACGCGATGGGCTGGACCGACCGGGCCGTTCGCCGCTACGCCCGCGACGCCGGGCCGCTCCTCGACGACCTGAACGAGCTCGTGCGCGGCGACTGCACGACACGGAACCGCAAGAAGGCGGCGATGCTCGCCCGGCGCATGGACGAGCTGGAGGAGCGCATCGAGGCCCTGCGAGCCCAGGAGGAGCTCGATTCCATCCGCCCGCCGCTCGACGGCCGCCAGGTGATGGAGATCCTGGGCCTCGAACCGGGCCCGCTGGTGGGCGAGGCCCTCGCGTTCCTGCTGGAGCTGCGCCTCGACGAGGGTCCCGTCGACCCCGACGACGCCCGTGTGCGCCTGGCGGCGTGGGCCGCCGACCGCGGCCTCGGCCGCTGATCGGGTTCGCTCAGACGCCTTCCTTGCGGGCGCGCCAGACGATCGTGGCCGGCAGCAGCGGGTTGGGTTCGGACCCGGCCGTGGGCTCGGGCTCCAGGATCACCTCGACCCGGAACCCCGCCCGCCCGATGGCGGTGAACACCTCGCTCAGCGACCGGGGCCACACGGTGACCTCCTCGCCGTCGGCGGCGAGGAGCAGGGCGGAGCGCTCGAAGTAGGGGCGGCGGACCACGACGTCGCCGCGGGGCAGGGCGCCCGGCCCCTCGGCGACGGTTCCCTCGCCGGGTCCGGGCACGGTCCCGGCCGCCGCCCGCTCGCAGCAGAGGGCGAACGGGTGCCGGTGCGACGCGACCAGCACGCCGCCGGCCTTGAGCACCCGGTGGGCCTGGCGGAACAGGCGCGGCGCGTCCTCCACCTCGTCGAGCAGGTAGGTGGCGAGCACCAGGTCGAAGGAGTCGGCCCGCAGGAACGCGAGCTCGGCGGCGTCGCGCTGGTGCCACTCGACCCTCACGCCGGCCGCCTCGGCCCGCTCCCGGGCCCGGCGGAGCCGGTCGGCGGAGGCGTCGACCCCGATCACGCTCGCCCCTCGCCTCGCCAGCGCCACCGCGTTCGTGCCGGTGCCGCAGCCCAGGTCGAGCACCCGCCGGCCCTGCACGTCGCCGAAGAGGCGCGCCTCGCGCTCGGTGGGGCCGTCGGGCCCGTAGAGCACCACCGCCTCGGTGTCGGTCACCGGTCCTCTCCCAGCCCGTCGTCAGCCGCCGGCGGCGAACTCCTCCACCATACGGTGTGCGACGTCGTCGTGGTACTGGACCGGCGGCGACTTCATGAAGTACGCCGACGGCCCGAGCAGCGGACCGCCGATCCCGCGGTCGAGGGCCAGCTTGGCGCAACGGATGGCGTCGATGATGACACCGGCCGAGTTCGGGGAGTCCCAGACCTCGAGCTTGAGCTCCACGTTGAGGGGGACGTCGCCGAAGTTGCGGCCCTCGAGGCGGATGTAGGCCCACTTGCGGTCCTCGAGCCACGAAACGTGGTCCGAGGGGCCGATGTGCACGTCGTCGGCGGCGATGCCGTGGTCGAGCTGGCTGGTGACGGCCTGCGTCTTGGAGATCTTCTTCGACTCGAGGCGCTCGCGCTCGAGCATGTTCTTGAAGTCCATGTTGCCGCCGACGTTGAGCTGGTACGTGCGGTCGAGCACCATGCCCCGGTCCTCGAAGAGGCGGGCCAGGATGCGGTGCACGATGGTCGCTCCCACCTGGCTCTTGATGTCGTCGCCCACGATGGGGACGCCGGCGTCGGTGAAGCGCTGCGCCCACTCGGGGTCGCTGGCGATGAACACCGGGATCGCGTTCACGAACGCCACCCCGGCGTCGAGGGCCGCCTGGGCGTAGTGCTTCTGGGCCGCCTCGGACCCGACGGGCAGGTAGCTCACCAGCACGTCGGCTCGGGCCTCGCGCAGCGCCTCGGCCACGTCGACCGCGCCGGCCGGGCTCTCCTCCACGGTGGCCCGGTAGTACTTGCCGAGGCCGTCGAAGGTGGGGCCGCGCTGGACGAGCACGCCGGTCTCGGGGACGGCCGAGAAGCGCACGGTGTTGTTCTGGCCGGCGAAGATCGCCTTGCCGAGGTCGAGGCCGACCTTGGCGGCGTCGACGTCGAACGCGGCCACCACCTCGACATCGCCGACGTGGTAGCCGCCGAGGGCCACGTGCATGAGGCCCGGAACGGAGTCCGACGGGTCGGCGTCGCGGTAGTACTCGATGCCCTGGACGAGGCTGCTGGCGCAGTTCCCCACCCCGGCGATGGCGACTCTGATCTTCGAACCGCTCATGCGGTCGCTCCTTCCGGTTGGTCGGCCGCCGGCTCGCGCTCGGCGGCGATGAGCTCCTCGACCCAGGCGAGGTCGCGCTCGGTGGACTGGTGGCGGTGCTCCGCGAGGGAGCGGGCGTAGCGGTCGAGGCCCGACCCCCGGGCCCGGCGGGAGCGGGCCACGCGCTCGAGGAGGTGCGCCCGGCGCCGCTCCAGCAGCTCCAGGCGGGAGTAGGGGTCGAGGTGGCGGGCGAAGGAGAGCTTGAGGGCGAAGGCCCGCTCGTCGTCGGCGCCGCTGCCGTCGAGGAGGAGGGCGGCGAACTGCTCGCGGCCGCTCGCCGTGATCCGGTAGGCCTTGCGGGGGCGCCGGCCGGGCCGGGGGGCGCGGCGCAGGCGCGCGGTGGCGAGGTCGCCGTCGAGCGAGCCGGTGCTGGGCACGGGCCGGGCCGCGCCGGTGGCGTCGATCGCCTCGGCCGGGTCGACGCCCTCGATGGCCCCGGAGCGCTCCAGGCGCCGCAGGGCGGGGTAGAGCGAGCCGAACGACACGCCCCAGAGCGAGCCCAGCGACTCGCCGAGGCGCTTCTTCAGTTCGTAGCCGTGTAGGGGGCCCTCGGTCAGGAAACCGAGGATGGCGAGCTCCAGCACGTTGACGATGATATATCGAATCGATATATCGCGCAAGCATCGGCGGCTGCCGCCCCCTCCGGCCCCGACTCCGAGGGGGCGCCGGTACACTCCTCACGTGCGTCGCCACACCGACTACGTGCTGGCCCGCCGGGCCGCCCTGCGCGACTACCGCCGCGGCGCCCTCACCCAGGCCGACGTCTGCGACGCCCACCCCGAGCTCCTGCGGGCCGCTCGCCACGTGGGGGAGGAGGCCGCCCAGGCCTGCCCGATCTGCGGCCACCGGACGCTGCGCTACGTCTCCTACGTGTACGGCGACGCCCTGAAGTCGGCGAACGGGCGTTGCGTCAGCGGGTCGAACGAGCTGGAGAGGCTCGGTGCGCGCTTCGACGAGTTCGCCCGCTACGTGGTCGAGGTCTGCCTCGACTGCTCCTGGAACCACCTCGGCCGCCGGGAGCTCCACGGCCGGCGCCACGCCGGCTGAGCGAGCGCGCCGGTCGCTGGGTGTCAGGACGGCCCGTCGAGCTCCTCGCGGCCGTCGAGGTCGTCGCGGTCCGGGTCGACGGGCCGGTGCGGGTACTGCGAGGTGCACGACACGCACCAGAGCTCGACCTCCCCACCCACCTCGTCGACCCACTCGCCGTCGGGGGAGTCGTCGCGCAGGTAGACCCGGCGCACCGGTACGAGCTCGTCGTCGTCGGCGCCGCCGCAGTTCTCGCAGACGCGCTCCGTCATGGGCTCACGGTACCGGCGGGCGGTACCATGTGCTCGCCGCCGGGAGCCCCTGAGCCCTGGACGGTGGAGGAACCGCCATGAGTGCAGCCGCCGAACCCCGGCCTTCGCTGACCGTCCCCGCCGTGCGGGCCCGCAAGGGCGGCGAGCCGCTGGTGATGATCACCGCCTACGACGCCCCTTCGGCCCGGGCCGTCGACGAATCGGGTGCCGACCTCATCCTCGTCGGCGACTCCGTGGCCATGGTGGTGCTGGGCTACCCCGACACGCTCCAGGTGACGACCGCGGACCTGGCTCACCACACCGCCGCGGTGGCGCGGACCCGGCCGTCGGCCCTCGTCGTGGCCGACCTGCCGTGGATGAGCTACCACGTGAACCGCGAGGAGACGGTCCGCAACGCCGCCGAGCTGGTGCGGGCGGGCGCCCAGGCCGTGAAGCTCGAGGGCGGGAGCAAGCGCCTCGACGCCGTGCGGGCCATCCTCGACGCCGAGATCCCCGTGGTGGGCCACCTCGGCCTCACGCCGCAGTCGGTGCACGCCATGGGCGGGTTCCGGGTCCAGGGCAAGGAGCTCGACGCCGCCCGCGAGATCGCCGACGACGCCGTCGCCCTCGCCGAGGCGGGCGTGTTCGCGCTGGTGCTCGAGTGCGTCCCCGACGGGGTGGCCCGGATGGTCACCGACGCCGTGCCCGTGCCGACCATCGGCATCGGTGCCGGGCGCCACTGCGACGGCCAGGTCCTCGTGTACCACGACCTGCTCGGGCTCGAGGAGCGTCGAGCGCCGAAGTTCGTGCGGCGCTACGCCTCCCTGCACGCCGACGCCGTCGACGCCCTGGCCCGCTTCGGGGCCGACGTCCGGGCCGGGCGGTTCCCGTCGAGCGCCGAGACCTATCACATGACCGACCGGATGGCCGAGGCCCTCGACCTCTACTCCGACGTGGTTGTCACAGGCGGGCGTTAGGGTCCTCGGCGATAGGCCACGTCGAAGGCGACCTGGTAGCCTCAAACGTCCGAATCCAGCCTGCTCCCTGGCAGCCCCGCGGCCTCCGGGCCGGGGTCGAGCTGAACCCGGGAGCCCGCGGCAGCGGCCGCGGTCCACAGGAGGTACGGGCCATGAGGCCGTACGAGGTCATGATCATCTTCGACGCGGGCCTGGAGGAGGAGACGATCCGGGCCGCGGTCGACCGCTACACGGGCCTCATCGAGTCGAAGGGTGCCGAGCTCGGCCACCGCGACTTCTGGGGCAAGCGGCGGTTCGCCTACGAGCTGAAGCACCGCTGGGAGGGCTACTACGTGGTCCTCCAGGCCAAGGCGGAGCCGGCCGCGATGGACGAGCTGCACCGGGTCCTCTCCCTTGCCGACGAGGTAATCCGCCACAAGGTGCTGCGGATCCCCGCCGAGGTCTACGGGCCTCCGGCGGCGGCGAGCAGCCCCGTGGCCGACGCATAGGAGAGCGACCATGTCCAACGGGAACAGCATCACGATCGTGGGGAACGTCACGCGCGACCCCGAGATCCGCTACACGGCCACCGGGCAGTCGAAGGCCACCTTCGGGGTGGCGGTGAACCGTCGGTGGCAGAACCGCCAGTCGGGCGAGTGGGAGGAGGCCACGAGCTTCTTCAACGTCGTCTGCTGGCGCGACCTGGCCGACAACGTGAGCGAGTCGGTAGCCAAGGGGACCCGCGTCGTGGTGACCGGGCGCCTCGAGCAGCGGAGCTGGGAGACCGAGCAGGGCGAGAAGCGCAGCGTGGTGGAGATCGTCGCCGACGACGTCGGCCCGAGCCTGCGCTTCGCCACCGCCGAGGTCAAGCGCACCGAGCGCCGCGGCGGCGGCGACTTCCCCGGCGGCGGAGGCAGCGGAGGCGGCGGAGGCGGAGGGGGGGGCGGCGAGAGCCGCCCCCAGCCCGCGCCGGCCGGTGGCGGTTACGACGAGTTCGGCGAAGAGCCGTTCTGAGGGATCGTAGGGACCGAGGGAACGAGTAGAGATGGCCAGTAAGCAGAGCCGCCGCCGCAGCGCCCCCGACCGGCGCCGGCCGGTCAAGAAGAAGGTGTCGATCCTCGTCGCCGAGAACGTGCAGTGGATCGACTACAAGGACGTGAACCTCCTGCGCCGGTTCATGTCGGAGCGAGCCAAGATCCGGGCCCGGCGCGTGACCGGCAACACGGCCCAGCAGCAGCGCGCCGTGGCCCGGGCGATCCGGGTGGCCCGGGAGATGGCGCTGCTCCCGTACAGCGTCCGCCAGGTGACCCAGCGCGGCGCCCGGGGTCGGGGCCGCGACCGCGACCGTGAGCGCGAGCGGCCGCCCGAGGGTGCGGGACGCGCCGAGGATGTCGAGGCGCCCGTGGTCGGCGACGCGGCTCCCGCCGAGGTGGCTCCGGCCGAGGTGGCTCCGGCCGAGGTGGCTCCGGCCGAGGTGGCTCCGGCCGTCGAGGGCGGAGGCGACGAGTCGTGAAGATCGTCTTGCGATCCGACGTCGAGAACCTGGGGACCAAGGGCGACCTGGTCGAGGTGCGCGACGGCTACGCCCGCAACTTCCTGGTGCCACGCGGCTTGGCCATCGTCGCCACGCCCGGCGCCGAGCGCCAGGCCGCGGCCATGCGGCGCAACCGTGAGGCCCGGGAGGTGCGCGAGCGCGCCGCCGCGGCGGAGCTGGCCGAGGTGCTGGGGTCGCGCCGCATCGAGGTCGGTGCCCGGGCCGGCGAGGGCGGGCGCCTGTTCGGGTCCGTGACGACGGCCGACATCGCCGAGGCGGTGGCGGCGCAGTTCGACGTGGAGCTCGACCGGCGCAAGGTCGGTCTCGACGAGCCGATCAAGGAGCTCGGCGAGCACGAGATGCCGGTCCGCCTCCACACCGACGTCGAAGCCGTCCTGCGCATAACCGTCGTCGCCCGCTGACGCGCCCGCGCGGCCCGTCGCGCTCCCTGTCACACAGCGGGGCCATACTCGACGTGTGCCTGGGGAGAACCCCACGGTTGCCCACAGGATCTCCACAGGCGCGGCCGCGAAATCAACAGGGTTGTTCTCCTTACTATCCCCAGCCGGCCGGCGCGACGATCTCCGGCGGGAAGGGTCGGAGAACTCCGAGGTGGGGAGCCGCGTGCAGTCTGTAGAACCGATCGCCCCGAGGCGCGGCACGAGGGTGCCGCCCCACAACCTCGAGGCCGAGGAGTCGCTGCTCGGCGCGATGCTCCTGTCGCGCGACGGGATCGTGGCCGCCGTCGAGGCCCGGGTCGGCACCGACGACTTCTACAAGCCGGCGCACGCCCACATCCACGACGCCGTGATGGCCCTCTACGGTCAGGGCGAGCCCGTCGACCCGGTCACCGTGTCCGAGGAGCTCCGCCGGGGCGGCCTCCTCGAGGGCATGGGCGGCAAGTCGGCGCTGCTGAGGATCCAGGCCGCGACGCCGGCATCGGCCAACGCCGGGCACTACGCCCAGATCGTCGGTGAGCTGGCCCTGCTCCGGCGGCTGATCGCCGTCGCCGGCGACATCGCGGAGTCGGCCTACTCCGAACCGTCCGACGTCATCGAGACCATCGACCGGGCCGAGGCCATGGTCTTCGAGGTCGCCGAGCACCGCGTCGCCGACTCGCTGAAGCTCCTGGCCCCCACCCTCGAGGAGGCGCTCGAGAACCTCGAGGCCCTCTACGAGCGCCGGGCGACGGTCACCGGTGTGGCCACGGGCTACCTCGACCTCGACGATCTGCTCCTCGGCCTCCAGCCCTCCACCCTGAACGTGGTGGCGGCCCGGCCGGGCCAGGGCAAGACGAGCTTCGCCCTGGGAGCGGCCATGAACGTGGCCATCGAGGGGGCCAAGCCGGTGGTGTTCTTCTCGATGGAGATGGGCGCCACCGAGCTCACCAAGCGGCTGCTGGCCGCCGAGGCCCGGGTCCCCGCCCGCCACGTGCAGACCGGCCAGCTCGGCGACGAGGAGTGGAACCGGCTGAGCAGCGCCGTGGGGCGCCTGGCCGAGGCCCCGTTCTTCATCGACGACAACCCGCACTGCACGGTGATGGAGATGCGGGCCAAGGCCCGCCGGATCAAGGCCCGCCACGGCGACCTCGGGCTCATCGTCGTCGACTACCTCCAGCTCATGAGCAGCCCGCGCCGGGCCGAGAGCCGCCAGGTCGAGGTGTCGGAGCTGTCGCGGGGTCTCAAGATCCTGGCCCGGGAGCTCGACTGCCCCGTCATGGCGCTCTCGCAGCTAAACCGCCAGCTCGAGTACCGCACCGACAAGCGGCCCATGCTCGCCGACCTGCGCGAGTCCGGGTCGATCGAGCAGGACGCCGACGTCGTGGCCTTCATCTACCGCGACGAGGCCTACAACCCCGAGTCCGAGGACCGGGGCACCGCCGAGGTCATCGTGGCCAAGCACCGCAACGGTCCCAACGGCACCGTCCGGCTCGCGTTCCTCGACCACCTGGCCAAGTTCGCCAACATGGCCCGCGACTAGCCCGGCACCGTGCCGGGACGGCCCCCGGGGTCGTCGGCGGCCCTCTCCGGACACCGGGGGCCGCTGGGCCGCGGCGCGCAAGGCGCCTAGCATCGATGCGGCAAGGCCGCCGCCCATCTTCGGGACCAGGAGACTCGTGGGTGGCGATCAGGACCGGAAGGTGAACGGCATGTCGACCGAGGCCAGCGCCCTTCTCGAAACGGACTTCGTTCCCCCCGACGAGGATTCGCTCGAAGGCGGAACCGACCGGGAGGCGGACTACCAGAAGCTGCTGGCCCGCCTCTGCGCGGCCGCGGTGGTCAGGCGCTACGAGGCGTACCGCGACATCGCCTGGGACGACCCCGAGATGCGGGTGGATCCCGACGACCCCCGCTGGCAGCTACCCGACGACCATCCCTTGGGTGCGACCGACTGGTACCGGGCCCAAACGCCGGAGAAGCGCTCTCGCATCGGCCTCAACATGGTCGCCGGGTTCTGCTACACGGGCCGCATCTTCGAGGGCGTCCTCAGCCGCGGACTGCTCCGCTTCGCCGCCACGCAACCGCACAACTCGCTCGAGTACCGGTTCGCCTACCACGAGGTGATCGAGGAGGCGCACCACTCCCTGATGTTCCAGGAGTTCGTGAACCGGGCGGGCCTGCCGGTCCCCGTCGTGGACGCCGATTTCATCCAGGCCACCGAGAGGGTGGCTGAGTACGGCACCACCTTCCCCGAGTTGCTCTTCATCTACGCGCTGGGCGGGGAGGACCCGATCGACTACGTGCAGCGTGAGGGGTACCGGAAGCGGTCCGATCGGCATCCCCTCATCCAGCGGATCTCCCAGATCCACATCGTCGAGGAGGCGCGGCACGTCGCGTTCGCGCGGGCATACCTGCGCGTGAACGTGCCCCGGCTCAGCGAGGCGAGGCGAACCGAGATGAGCCTGGTCGTTCCCGGCATCCTCGGGGTCCTGTCGAGCCTGATGATGCAGCCACCCCAGCACATCATCGACGCCTACGGCATCCCGCCCGACGTGATCGACGAGGCGTTCACGAACAACCCGGCGCACCGCGATCTGGTCGTCGCCTCCCTGTCGAAGGTCCGTGCTCTGTGCGAGGAGCTGGGTCTCATGGACGCCGAGGCGACGCGGCTCTGGGAGGAGGCGGGCCTCCTTCCGGCCTGACCCGCCGGGTCGCCGGGCGCCCGGTCACCGGGTGCCGGGTCGCGGGTCGCGGGTCGCGGGTCGCCCGGTCGTGGTGCCCGGGGCCGCGAGAATGGCGGCATGACGCCGACCCTGCCCGAGCCGTTGATCTGCCCCCGCTGTGGGGAGCCGAGCGACGGGCCGCGCTACGGACCGTGTCCCCGTTGCCGGGAGGAGCTCCGGGCCAAGTACGCGTCGGAGGGACGGGTGGTGGAGGCGGCCGCCTACGAGCCGAAGATGAACGTCACCCCCAACGCCGTCGCCCTCAAGGACGACTGAGTCTCGGTCGGGGTGACGCCCCCCGCACGGCCTATCCGGCGTTGGGGCAGTTCTCGTCGTGTGGCGTGGGTTCGTGACCCATCGGTCGGTGGGGGTTTGGAACGGGATCCGGCGTTGGGGCAGTTCTCGTCGTGTGGCGTGGGTTTGGGTCCCATCGGTCGGTGGGGTGAGAGGTTCCGGTCAGAAGAGGCGGAGGGGGGCCTCGACCCCGCCCCGGAGCTCGTCGAGGTCGACCTCGATCCACTCGACCCCTCGCGACTCGGCGAAGACGCGGGCCTGGGGCTTGACCCGGGTGGCCACGAACATGCCGCGGGTGGGGGCGAAGCGGCCGTCGCGGTCGAGGCGTTCCTGGTAGCGCAGGAGCTGCTCGACGCCGGCGATCTCACCGACGCGCTTCACCTCCACCACGACCGCCGCGCCCTCGGCGTCGCGGCAGAGCAGGTCGACCGGTCCGATGTCGGTCGGGTACTCGCGCCGCACGAGGGTCATCCCGTCGCGCAGCGCCTGCACCCGGGCCGCGATCAGCTCCTGGAGCTCGGCCTCGACGCCGTCCTTCTCGAGGCCCGGGTCGTCGCCGAGGTCGACGGAGTGGTCGTGGAGCACCTCGGCGACCTCGATGCGCAGCGTCTCGCCCCGCGGGTTGGTGGCGGTGATGAGGCCCGGTTCCTCGGCGATCGTGCACGGCGGGCTCATCCAGTTGAGCGGCTTGTAGGCCCGCGAGTCGGAGTGCACGGCGACCGAGCCGTCGGCCTTGAGCACCACCAGGCGGACGGCCTCGGGCAGCCGGGCGCCGAGCCGGCCGTCGTAGACGACCGCGCACCGGGCCACGATCACGCGCATACGCGCTCCGATCCCGTCTCAGGTGGCGACGAGCGCCGCGATCCCGGCGACCATCATCACGAAGCCGAGCGCCATGAACGTGACGGTGCGGACGACCGGCGCCTGGGCGAGGTCGGCGGCCGTCGCGTGGCCCGAGCGGACGCGTGAGCTGCCCTTGGCTTTGGCGCTCCGGGGCGCGCTCCGGGCCCGCCGGGCGTCGTCGCGGCGCCGGATCAGGGCGACGAGGTTGCCGAGGAACAGCGCCGCGCCGATCGCGACGACCAGCTCGCGCAGCACCTCGGTGTAGAAGTCCACGGGCGCCGAGTGTAGGGAGCGGCCCGGGACCGGCACTGCTTGCATTTCTTACAGTAAATGCTGTAACCTGCTCCGGCGACGCCATGGACCTCTCACCCCGCCCCCTGCTCGACACCGACCCCGACGCTGAGCTCTTCGCCGGGCGCGACGAGGCGCTCTCACGCGTCCTGACCGCGGCGGGCGCCGCGCTCAACGTGCTGGTGGTGGGCGAGAGGGGCGCCGGCAAGACGTCGTTGCTGCGCCAGGCGGCCCGCCGCCTGCGTGGGCAGGGAGTCGACGTCGCCTTCGTCGACGGGCGGGGCGCCACCGGCCTCGTCTCGCTGCTCGACCTGGTGACCGCCGCCCTGGCCCGCGACCCCTTCGTAGCCGTTCCCGAGGCTTCGCCCCAGGTGATCCCGGAGCTGGCGGCCCTGACCCTCCTCGCCCGGATGGTGGGCCCCGACCGCCAGCCCGTCGTGCTGCTCGACGAGCTGCCCGACGGCCCGACCGGGCACGCCCTGTTCGGGCGCTTCCGCGACGAGCTGTGGCAGCTCCCCGTGTCGTGGGTCGTCGCGGTCGGCGCCGACGACCGCGCCGCGGTCACGACGCCGCCGGCCGACGCGTTCTTCGCCCGGGTGGTGGACCTGGCTCCGCTCACGGCCGACGAGTGCCGGGCGATCCTCGCCGCCCGGGTCGGAACCGCCGCGCCGCCCGACGCGATCGCGGCCGTGGCCGCGGCGTGCGACGGCACGCCGCGCCACCTCTTGTTCCTCGCCCGGGAGGCGGCCGCCGACGGCTGGCGCACCGACCGTGCCGTCGCCACGGCCGCCGACCGCGAGGATCGCCTGGAGCGGCTCTCGGCGCCGGCGCGGCGCCTGGTCGCCGAGTTGGAGGCGTCGGGCCCGCTCTACGCGTCCGACCCCTTGGTGCAGGCCCGCCTCGGCTGGAGCCGCGTGCGGATCGTCCAGGTCCTGGGCGAGCTGGTCGAGGCCGGCCTGGTGGGGTCGGTCCGGGCCGTGGGCGATCGAGGCCGGTCGCGCACGCTGTACTCCCTGCACCCGCCCCGCGGGGACGAGGTCACCGCCGGAGGAGGCCGATGAGCACCGACGCCCTGGCCGAGGTGGCCCGCAGCGTGGCCTTCGAGGCCGCGCCGACGTGGGAGATCCTCTGGCGCCTGCACCACCCGTTCGACCGCCTGCCCGGCCGGGGCCCGGTGGAGAGCGTGCTGAGCCGGGCCGTGCACGCCGGCGACGTCGTGGCGGTGGTGGGGGGCAGCGGATCCGGGAAGTCGAGCGTGATGAGCGCCGCGTGCTCGCCCCTCGAGGTCGGCATCGCGCCCGTCCGCCTGCCCCTGCGGGCCGAGCCACTCGACACGCTGCGCTCGGTGTCGGCCTTCGCCCGCCACGTCCTCGCCTCCCTGGCCGCGCTCGGGCGCGATCACGCCCGTCTCGACGACCCCCAACGAGAGGAGGCGTACCGGGCCGCCGTCGACCGGCGCGTCCCGCCCGGCCGCCGGCGCGGGTCGGGGGCGCCGCGGGCCCCGTGGCTGCTCACCGGCGGCGACCTGGCGGCCCAGCTCGCGTCGGCCGCGGTGGCGGTGGCCGGCGCCCGCCGGTCGGGCGTGGCCGACGTTCAGCAGCTCGGCCAGACCCTGTCGCTGGTCGAGGCGCACGGCCTGATCCCGGTGCTCGTGCTCGAGGACACCGACGCCTGGGCGGCGTCGCCCTCCGACGCCTCCCGCCGCCCGATCGCGGTCCACTTCTTCCGGGAGGTGCCCCGGCTGGCCGCCGACCTGCCCGGGTCGACGGTCATGGCCGTCCACGACACCTACCGTGAGCTGCCCGAGTGGGCGGCGGCCCAGGAGCTGATCGATCGCCAGGTGCTCGTGCCCCGCCTGGGCTCCGCGGGCGAGCTCACCTCGATCCTCGCCCACCGCGTGGGCGTCGCCGCCGGCGGCACCCACCTCGCGGATGTGCTCGACGGCGGGGCCGTCGAGCGCCTCTTCGAGCTCTACTCCTCCACCCGCAGCCTGCGGGCGGTGCTGGTGGTCGCCGACGAGGCCGTCGACGAGGCCCACGCCGCGGGGCGCGACTCCGTCGACGCCGCCCTCGTCGACCGGGTGGTCGGCTCCCGCTACCCGTCCTGAGGCGCCACGGAGTCCCAGCCCGCGAAGCCCGACGGGTCGTGGCGCCCGAAGGTGCCGTGCTCGAACATCCCGTGGCCCACGGCGCCGTCGTGGTCGGCGCCGCCGTCGTCGTGCCACACCGCCCGGGCCACGTGGTCGACCACGCCGAAGGGCACCCGGCCGGCCACCGCCGGGTCGGTCAGGTCGTGCTCCACCACCTCGGTCCAGCCCCGGCCCCTCCACTGCCCGTGGAGCCACTCGGGGTCGCCGCCGTAGCCCGGTCCGCAGTTGAGGGCCACGAAGCCGAGCGTCTCCACCTCGATGCGCACCGCCCGGCGCCGCTCGCCGGGACCGGCGCCGGCCGTCAGGTGCAGCACCGCGGCCTCGGGGTGGCGGGTCCCGGGGCGGTAGCGGATCTCGGTCTCGGGCCAGCCGAGCTGCTCGGGCGCCCGGCCGCTCCCCCCGGGCCACACCCGGACCGCGTCGTTGAGGATCCGCGTCCCGTCGGGTTCCTCCTGGACGATCACCACCACCGCGAAGTCGTCGAAGCGCAGGGGGACGTAGGTCCACCAGAAGCCTTCGATGGGTTCGTCGGCGGCGCGGCCCGGGGGCTCGGGGTCGCCGACCGGGCGGATGCCCCACGACCGGTCGCGGGTCCCGACCCACACGTCGCGCCCGACCTCGAGGCGCTCGCCGCCGACCACGATCTCGCCCGCCCAGGTGCCGACCTGGGCGAAGCGGCAGGCGTCGAGGATCACGCGGTCCCCCTGGCGGAAGTGGTGCCGCGCCTCCTCCACGGCGGGGAACGACCCCTCCCACTCGAGGTCGTACGCCAGCGACGCCCCTCCGCCGCCCGCGCGGCCGCCGGTGCCCTCGCCCACGAGCCGGATCCGCCGCAGGGGTTCGACGACCTCCACGCGCAGCGGCCCGACCCGCTGGTCGAGGCGGTCGTCGCCGAGGGCGTCGGAGGCCCGGACGGTGACCTGGCGGTCGCCGCGGCGCAGCGTGGCGAACCCGTCGATCACCCCCAGGGCCGGGTACACGCCCAGGCCGGCCACGAAGAACACGTCGCCGGTGCGGTCGTGCGCGTTGAAGTAGCAGCGGTCGTAGGCGTTGCGGTCCGAGGTCGCCGTGTGGCGCAGCGACAGGGGCGCCTGGTGGACGGGATACTCGTCGGCGGGGATCGGTCCGGCCGGTGGCATGAGTGGCTGGCTCAGCCGCGGCCGGCGGCGACGGCCAGCAGGTCGCGGGTGGAGATCACGCCGATCACGTGCTCGTCCTCGACGACGGGCGCGTGGCGGATCTCGCTGTCGAGCATCCGGGCGGTGACCTCCGCGATCACGTCGTCGGGGCCGACCGACAGGACGTCGAGCGCCATCACGTTGCCCACCTGCTCGGCATCCGGGTCGGCGCCGTCGGCGAGCGCCCGCACGATGTCGCGCTCCGACACCAGCGCGCCCGGGTGGGCGCCGCTGACCAGGATCACGCCGATCGACTCCTCGGTCAGCGCCTCGGCCGCTTCCCGCAGGGTCGCGTTGGTGGCGATGGTGACGGGCGCGCGGCCGAGCAGCACCCGTATCGCGTCGTCGGGTCCGATGTCGGGCATGGTCTCTCCTAGTCGGGGGTCGGGGTCCGGCTTCGCCGGTTGAGCGACCGGTCGCGGATGAAGTGCAGGATCCGAAGGTGCTTCTGGGTGTCGAGGTGCATCATGTCGACGAGCAGGCTCCACAGCCCGTCGTCGTCGGCGGTCCGGAGCTCGCGGCGGAGCCGCTCGAGCTGCACGGCGTCGCGCCGCTCCATGTCGATGAAGCGCTCGGTCAGCGCGAGGAAGTCGTCGTCGGTGGGCTCGTCGGTGACCTCGGGGACCCGGGCGTCGCCGGCCCGGTCGCCGGTCTGGCTCCGCAGGGTGTTGGTCAGCTCGGTGAAGATGCGGTGGTGACGCCGTTCGTCGTCGGCGATCAGGCGCACGAGGTACTCCACGTAGGCCGATCCCGCCGTGCGGGCCAGGTCCTCGTAGGCGTCGAGCACCAACGCCTCGGTGGCGACGTGCTCGGCGAAGTGGTCGAGCAGGCGGGTCTCCCAGGTCATGATCCCGTCGACGCTACGGCACCGTCGCGGCCCTCTGAAGGGGCCAAGGTCCCGCCCTCGCCCGCGACCGGCTCGTCGCTCCGGGCGGGGTCGTGACCCCCCAGGCGGGGCAGCAGGCGGTCGAGCCAGCGGGGCATCCACCAGTTGGCCCGCCCGGCGAGGTCCATGGTGGCCGGCACCAGGACGAGCCGCACCAGGGTGGCGTCGACGAGGATGGCGAACGCCAGCCCGAAGCCGAACATCTTCACCACCCGCTGGTCGTTGAGAAGGAAGCTGGCGAAGACCACCACCATCACCGACGCCGCCGCGGTTATCACCCGGGCGGTGGCGGCGATGCCGTCGGCCACGGCCCGGTTGTTGTCGCCGGTGGCCACGTACCCCTCGCGCACCCGTGAGAGCAGGAACACCTCGTAGTCCATCGACAGGCCGAAGAGCACGGCGAAGAGCATCATCGGCGCGAAGGACTCGATGGGTCCGGGCTTGACGTCGAGGAGCCCGCCCAGCCATCCCCACTGGAACGCGGCCACCACGGCGCCGTACGCGGCGCCGATCGAAACCAGGTTCATCAGGGCGGCCTTGAACGGCACGAACAGCGAGCGGAACTCCACGGCCAGCAACACGAAGCTGAGCAGGATGATCATGCCCATGAAGACGGGTAGGCGTTCGGACATCCGATCGGCGAGGTCGATCGCCACCGCGGTGGGCCCGCCCACGTGGACCTCCGTCGGGGCGTCACCGATCACCGCGGGCACGGTCACGTCGCGGATGTGGTGGACGAGGGCCTCGGTGCGCCGGTCCTGGGGGGAGGTCCGGGGGATGACGGGCACGGTGGCCGTGTCGCCCGCGTCGTTCAGTGTCGGCGGCGCGACCGCGGCCACGTTCGGTGTCGAGGTGCGCAGGCGCCCGACCAGTGCGTCGAGCCGGGCCTTCCCCCGACCCCCGGTGAGGCCGTCGGGATCCTGGACCGTGACGAGCAGGGGACCGTTGAACCCGGGGCCGAAGCCGTCGGCCACGAGGTCGTAGGCGCGCCGGGTGGTGGAGGAGGTCGGGTTGGAGCCGGCGTCGGCGGTGCCCATCCGCATCGAGAATAGGGGGACGGCCAGGATCCCGAGCACCAGGAGGGAGGCGAGGAACGTGCTCCAGCGGTGGCGCTGGACCCAGAGCGCCCAGCGGTGCCACCACGAGTCGGTGTGCTCCGCGCCGTGGTGGTGCAGGAACCGGATCCGCCAGCGGTCGAGGTTCGTGCCGGTGAAGCCGAGGAAGGCCGGCAGGAGCGTCACCGACGCCACGAGGGTGGTGGCCACGGTGATCGTCGCGGCCAGCCCGATCGACGCCACGAAGCGGATGCCGATCAGGTAGAGGCTCAGGATGGCCACGATCACGGTGCTCCCGGCCACCAGGACCGAGCGACCCGCGGTGGACATGGCGACGGCTATGGAGTCCTCGGGGTCCAGGCCCGACGCCAGACCCTCGCGGTGGCGGGTCACGATGAGGAGCGCGTAGTCGATGCCCACCCCGAGGCCGATCATCGCCGCGACCACGGGACCCACCGTCCCGATGGAGGTCACGGCGGCGAGGAGGCCGACCAGGGAGAGCCCGAGACCGAGCGCGAAGAGAGCGACCACCAGCGGGACGGCCATCGCCAGCAGCGACCCGAACGCGAGCAGCAGGACGATCATCGCCGCGGCGAGGCCGATCACCTCGCTGCCGCTCGGACCGGTCTGGGTCTCCATCGGGGCGCCGCCGAACTCGACCTGGGCTCCGCTGTCACGGATCGGTGCGGCGGCCTCCTGGACCGCGTCGACCGACGAGCGCGGGACGTCCTTGGCGCGCTCGGCGAACTGGACGTTGACGACGGCCGTGGTCCCGTCGGCGGAGACGGTCGGCATCGGCGGTTCGTAGGGGGACGTGACGAACACCACGCCGGGCACCTCGGAGATGCGGGCGACGCCGGCCTCGACCGCCCGTTCCACCTCCGGTGCGCGGACGCCGCCGGGGGAGTGGACCACCACCTGCATGGCGTCGCCGGCGCGTTCGGGGAACCGGCCACGGAGGGTGTCGAAGGCCCTCTGCGACTCCGTGCCGGGCACCGACATGTCGTTGGCGAAGTCGCCGCCCAGGCCGCGTCCCACGGCGCCGGCGGCCACGAGCAGCACGATCCAGCCGACGACGACCAGGCGCCGGTGGCGAACGGCCGAGCGGGCCAGGCGGGCGAGCATTCCCTTGGGTGCGTCCATGGAGTTAGAGTAGACACATGTCTACTTCAAAGTCAACACGTGTCAACTTGGCCGAGGGTGGCCGGGCCGCACGCACGCGGCGCCACCTGCTCGACACGGCTCTGAGGCTCTTCGCCGAGCACGGGTACGAGGGAGTGAGGGTCGAGGACATCGCGCGGGAGGCGGGCCTCTCCCGGGCCGCCTTCTACAAGCACTTCGCCGAGCGCGACGAGATCATCGGGGAGCTCCTCGACCGGCTGCTGGCGCCTGGGCCGGGAGCGCCTGGCGAGCCAGGCGCCCCGGGCGTGACCGGCGCTCCCGCAGCGGGGCCGGCGGACGGTGGTGAGCCCGCGGGCGTCGAGGCGGACGAGCTCGGGACGAGTGGCCGCCACCTCGACCGGGCCGTCGGTCTACTGATGCGCACCGCGGAGCGGATGGCGGCTCAGGAGGCGCTGGCTCGCTTCGTGTACTCGCTGCCCGTCCGCCCCACGCGCGGGACGGGCCGGGCCCGCCCGGCCGTCTTCGGCGGGGTGGCGGTGCTCGTCGATCGGGCGTGGGAGGCGGGCGAGATGCGGGAGGGCCTCGAAACCGAGCTCGTCGTCGCGCATCTGGCCCGGACGTTCGAGGCCGCCATGCGCGACTGGGCCGAGGGACGGGCGTCCGATGCCGTCGCCCACCTCCGCCTCCTCCTCGACCTCGCCATCCACGGCGTGACCCCGCCATCCACGCCGTGACCCCGCTCCCGTGACCCCGCCATCCACGGCGTGACCCCGCGGCGTTATGCGTCCCCGGGGCGTTGGGTCACTCGTAGTCTTGTGGCGTCGTGTTTGTGACCCAACGCCGGGTAGCCGTCGGGCGGTCGAGTGCGTCCGTAGCCCGAGCGTACACAAGGGCTGGAGCCGCAATTCATGGTGTTTGCGAGGTAATCCGTTAAGATCCCTCGCATGAGCTCTTATCGGTCGGGACAGGTGGCGGAGATCCTCGGGGTGAGCGTCGACACGGTGCGGCGCTGGGCCGACGACGGCCTCTTCGAGACCACCCGCTCGGCCGGAGGCCAGCGCCTGATCGACGGCGCCTCGCTGGCCCGGTTCCTCTCCGAGCGGCCCGAGGCGTTCGAGGTCGAGGGGATGGTCCGCTCGGCCCGGAACCGCTTCACCGGGATCGTCACCTCGGTGCGGCGCGACGGCCTCACCGCGCTGATCGAGATCCGGGCCGGTGGCCACCGGATCGTGTCGCTGATCACGGCCGACGGGGCCGACGAGCTCGCGGTGGCGCCGGGCGACCTGGCCGTCGCCGTGGTCAAGGCCACCAACGTGATCATCGAGCGCCCCGCCGGTTGAGCGGGCCCGACAGGAGGATCCGATGACCCGAGCGAAGGCGGCCCGCGCCGTCGTGTCCGTGCTGGCGGGCCTGCTGGCCCTGGGATCGCCGGCGGCGTGCAGCAGCGACGATGGCGGCTCCGGACCCGGGCACCGGAACGAGCCGACCGGCGGCGCCGCGAGCGCGCTCGAGGGGAGGATCACGGTCTCGGCCGCGGCCTCCCTCACCGAGGCCTTCGGTGAGATCGGCCGGGCGTTCGAGGCCGCCAACCCGGGCACGGAGGTGGTGTTCAACTTCGACGCCTCCTCGGCGCTGGTCGAGCAGATCGAGCAGGGCGCGCCGGCCGACGTGTTCGCCTCGGCCGACGAGGCCAACATGTCGAAGCTCACCACCGACGACCTCGTCGACGGCCCACCCGAGGTCTTCGCCCGGAACCAGGCGGTGATCGTCACCAAGCCCGGCAACCCCAAGGGCATCAAGGGGCTCGCCGACCTCGCCGACGTGGGCGTGGTCGCCCTGTGCGGCGAGGAGGTCCCCTGCGGCAAGATCGCGGCCAAGGTGCTCGAGGAGGCGGGGGTCTCCATCCCGACCGGCAGCATCACGAGGGGTCAGAACGTGAAGGCCACGCTCGGAGCGGTCGCCAACGGTGACGCCGAGGCGGGCATCGCCTACGTCACCGACGCCGAGGCGGCGGGGGCCACGGTCCAGGCGGTGTCGATACCGGAGACGGCCGCGTCGATCAACGTGTACCCGATCGCGGTGCTGAAGGCATCCGGGAACAAGGCCGTCGCCCGGGCGTTCGTCGACTGGGTGGCCTCCGACGCCGGTCAGGCGGTGTTGGAGGCAGCCGGGTTCCTGCCTCCGGCGTGAGGTCGTGAACCGTTCGATGGGCCGGGGTGGTCCGGCCCGGTGGGGCCAGGAGCGCCGGACCCGCCGGGGGCGGGTCCGGCGGGGGCGACGGCCTCCCTGGCCGGTGCTGGCGGTGGCGGCGGTCACCGTCGCGTTCGTCGTCCTGCCCCTGGTCGGGCTGCTCCAGCGGGCGGCGTGGAGCGACCTCGCCCGCGACCTCACTGCGCCCGAGGCCCTCGACGCGCTCCGCCTGTCGCTGGTGACCTCGGTGGCGGCCGCGGCCCTCTCGGTCGTGTTCGGGCTCCCCCTGGCGTGGGTCCTGGCCCGGGTGCGGTTCCCCGGCCGGGCGCTGGTGCGGGCCCTGACCGTCCTGCCGATGGTCGTGCCGCCGGTGGTCGGTGGCGTGGCTCTGCTCCTGGCCTTCGGGCGCCGGGGCCTGGTCGGCTCCCACCTCCACGACTGGTTCGGCCTGCAGCTCACCTTCTCCACCGCGGGGGCGGTCATGGCCGAGACGTTCGTGGCCCTGCCCTTCTTCGTGATCACCGTGGAGGCGGCGCTGCGCTCCGTCGACCCCGGCTACGAGGAGGCCGCGTCGACGCTCGGATCGAGCCGCGCCGCCACCTTCCGGCGGGTGACCCTCCCGCTCATCGCCCCGTCGGTGGCGGCCGGCGCCGCGCTGGCCTGGGCCCGGGCGCTCGGCGAGTTCGGAGCCACGATCACCTTCGCCGGCAACATCCAGGGCCGGACCCAGACGCTGCCCCTGGCCGTCTACCTGCTCCTCGACACCCGCCCCGACGTGGCCGTGGCCCTGAGCCTGGTGCTGCTGTTCGTGTGCGCGGTGGTCCTCGTGGCCTTGCGTGACCGCTGGCTCGGGGCGGTGCCCCGGTGACGGCCGCGGTCGACGCCCGGGTCGTGGTGGAGGTCGGCGAGCTCGCGCTCGACGTCGAGCTCCGGCTCGAGCCGGGGGAGGTGCTGGCCGTCGTCGGGCCCAACGGAGCGGGCAAGACCACCCTGCTGCGCGCCCTGGCCGGCCTGCTGCCCGTCGACGACGGCTTCGTGCGCCTCGGGGGCCGGGCCGTCGACG
Source organism: Acidimicrobiia bacterium (assembly GCA_020846855.1). Classification (GTDB taxonomy): domain Bacteria; phylum Actinomycetota; class Acidimicrobiia; order IMCC26256; family JADLDD01; genus JADLDD01. The sequence continues at coordinate 27,027 of JADLDD010000012.1, forward strand.
ATCCGGCCGGCGGGGCCCTGGTGCCTCCCGAGCAGCGCTCGGTCGGGATGGTCTTCCAGCAGTACCACCTCTTCCCGCACCTGAGCGCGCTCGACAACGTGGCCTTCGGCCTGCGCGCCCGGCGGGTCGCCCGGGCCGAGGCGCGGCGACGGGCCGGGGAGTGGCTGGAGCGCCTCGGGATCGGTCCCGTGGCCGACCGGGTCCCGGCCCGGCTCTCGGGCGGCCAGGCCCAGCGGGTGGCGCTGGCCCGGGCCCTCGCCACCGACCCGGTCCTGCTGCTCCTCGACGAGCCGCTCGCCGCCCTCGACGCCGCGTCCCGGCCCGCCATGCGCCGGGAGCTGCGGCGCTACCTGGGCGCCTTCGGCGGGGCCACGGTTATCGTCACCCACGACCCGCTCGACGCCGCCGTGCTCGCCTCCCGCATCGTGGTGGTGGAGGCCGGACGGGTCGTCCAGGCCGGCACGCCCGACGCCATCGCGGCCCGGCCCCGCTCGCGCTACGTAGCCGACCTGGTGGGGACGAACCTGCTCGCCGGCGTGGCCGGCGGTCCCGACGTGGTCCTGGCCGGTGGTGCCGTGGTGAGGGTGCCCGAGCCGGTCGACGGCGACGCGCTGGTGGTGATCCCGCCCCGGGCCGTCGCCCTGCACCCCGACGAGCCCGCCGGCAGCCCGCGCAACGTGTGGCCCATGACGGTGGCCGGGATCGACACGGTGGGCGACCGCGTGCGGGTGGAGCTGACCGGCCCGCTCCGGCTCGTCGCCGAGATCACGCCGGCCGCGGCCACGGAGCTCGGCCTGGCCGAGGGCCGCGCCCTGTGGGCCGCGGTCAAGGCCACCGAGGTCGACGCCTTCCCGGCCTGACCGGCTTGTGCCCGGCCCCCGCCGGGGAGGCCGGTGCCCAGCAGGCGGACCGGGCCGGGCCCGAGCCGGCGCCGGTGCCGAGGCTCCGGCGAGGCCGGCGCGCACCTGCTACTGGTAGATGACCTCGGCGCCCAGGGTGCCGTCGGGCATGCGCACCACGATCATCCGCGACATGCAGGGCATGCAGTAGGCGCGGTCGCCGGGGCGGAACTCGCGGTGCGAACGGATGACCACCTTGCACACCGGGCAGATGATCTCGTTGGGGGCCAGGCTGTCGCCGGGGCCCTGCCAGACCCGGTAGAACTTCCGCCACCGCTTCGGCACCTCCCGGAAGCCCGTGTCCTCGAGCTCGTAGGTGCGCCGCGGCGCCTGCCCGTCGCCCGGCTCGTCGGGCTGGACCGTGCCCGGCACCGATTCGTACGCCGCCGCGGGGCGGTTCCCCTGCTCCTCGGCCGGCGCGGTCTGCTCATCCGTGGCTTTGCTCATGTCGTCAACCCCAATCTCTCCACCGCGGCGAGGTAGTCGCGTCCCAGCGACGGTTGATCGGCCCGGCTGAGCCCGAGGTCGCGGTAGACGCCGTCGAACGAACCCAGCACCAGCGGGTCGAGCTCGGCCCGGATCGTGGCGAGGCGCTCCCGCCCGGCGGGGTCCCGGGCCAGCCGGCGACCGAGGTCGTTCTCGCCGAAGCCGAGGTGGCGGCGCTCGTCGGCGATCACCCCTTCGAGCACCTGCCGGGTGACCGGGTCGGCGATCGAGGCGTGGAACCGGAACACGGTGTCCTCCATCGACTCGAGGAGGACGTTCTGGGCGAACACCGCCGCCTCCCAGTCGCCCCGGTCGACCATCTCGAGCACCCGCCGCCGGAACTCCTCGAGGCGGGGGTTGGCCCGCGCCCGCACCTCGGCCTCGCCGTCGAGCACCCCGAGGTCGTCGAGCCGGCGCAGGAAGACCTCGACGTGGCGGGCCTCGTCGGCGACCTGGGTGGCGAGGAAGATCCGGGAGTGGTGGTTCGGGGCCAGGCGCACCAGGCCGCTCGACGCATCCAGCGCGGTCACCTCGCCCACGCAGTAGTTGCACAGGGTCGTGATCAGGCGGTCACGATCGTCGCCGTCCAGGGGCTCGTCGGCCAGCTCGGGGTCGGCCCCGTAGGGCCGACCCTCGAGATAGCCCTCGACCGCCTCGAACCAGAACGAGAAGGAGTGGACCTCCCGGAGGAACTCCTCCTCGTCGAGCTGGTGAGGCTCGAACGCCGGCGAGGCGTCGGCGGTCAAGCCGGGACCTTCGGGTCCTGGTACTCGATGCCGATCCGGCCCAGCCGGGTCTTGAACTCGTTGATGACGGTGCCGGCGAGCAGCGCCTCGATGTCGTCGGTCGATGCCGCCATCACGTCGGTGCCGTGCCACTCGGCCGAACCCAGGTCCCGCCCCTCGGCCGCCGCCGCCTGGCGCTCGCGGTCCATCGTCGGGCCGGAGCCGCGGAAGACGTCGGTGAACGTGGCGAGCATGTGGTACGACATCTCGGCCTGCATGCGCTCGATGTCGGCCTTGCGCTCCGGGTGCTCGCGGATGAGCGAGCCGATCCGGTTCTCGCCGAATCCCACGTGGCGCCGCTCGTCGGCGATGGTGCCGGCCAACGTCTGGGCGAACTTGGGGTTCAGGTCCTTCGACGTGGCCTGGAGGAGCTCGAACACCGAGAAGGCCATGCCCTCGAGCACGATGTTCTGGCCCACGACCCCGGCGATGAAGTCGCCGTTGCCCACCTTCTCGAGCAGGACCTCGGCGAACTTGACCAGGTTGGGGTTGGCCAGGTCGTTGACCGTCGAGTCGACGTCCTCTTCCTTCACGCCGAGGTCGATCAGGCGGCGGGTGAAGATCTCGACGTGGCGGGCCTCGTCGAGGGTCTGGGTGGCGAGGAACGCCTTGCTGGCGTGGTCGGGCGCGGCGTTGACGAGACCCGACGAGGCGGCCAGGGCCGCGCGCTCGCCGGCGATGAGCTGCACGGTGAGGGCGATCGACGCCTCCCGCAGGTCGTCGTTGGCGAGGAGGTCCTCGGGCTCGGTCAGGCCGGACTCGTGCCCGTAGGTGGTGTCGTCCAGGTAGCCCTGCGGGCACATCTCCAGCCAGCGCTGGATGGAGTACTGCGACAGGAAGTCGGTCTCGGCCATTTTGGAGCTCCCCCTTGCTCGGGTCGCCGGGGCCCAGGGGCGGACGCCGGATGTGCAATTCCTACTGCGAAAAACGCGATTTGTCGTGCGACATTCGTCACATTGCCGCGGACGCCCGCCGGTTCCGGCCCGGGGCGGGTCCCGGACCGGTATCCGAAGCGGCCGCGGCCACGGCCCGCCGCACGACATCGACGCCGTACCCTTGGCGCCACGGGAACGCCTCCCGGCCGCCACGACGGGACGGGTGACACATGGCCGAGCGGATGGGCGAGGGCGACCGGACGACCGAGGAGGGCGCGGCGGGAGACGAGATCGGTTCCGGGAGCCGAGGACCAACCGGCGACCCGGTGGTCCGCTCGGTCGCCGACCCTCGCGGGGTCCGGCGCGTCGTCCTGGACCGCCCGGGGAAGCTGAACGCGCTCAGCGACCGGCTCCGCCGCGAGCTGCACGACTGCATAGGCCGGATCGCGTCCGATCCGTCGGTGCGGGTGGTCTCGATCGAGGGCCGGGGCCGCGCGTTCTCGGCGGGGGCCGACCTGTCCGACCCTCCACCGGGCTCGGGCGCGCCCGACTGGGCGTCGCGCCGGCACGGGGCCGGGGCGTGGCAGCGCCTGCTCGACGACCTCGAGGCCCTGCCCCAACCGACCGTCGCCCGCCTGCACGGGCACGTGGTGGGCGGGGCGATGCTCCTCGCCGCCGCCTGCGACATCCGGATCGCGGCCCGCGAGACCACCTTCCGCATTCCCGAGCTGGCGCTGGGGATCCCGCTCTCGTGGGGCGGCAACCCGCGTCTCGTGCGCGAGATCGGGCTGCCCGCCGCACGTGATCTGGTGATGACGGGCCGCGCCGTCGACGCCGACGAGGCCCACCGCCTGGGCCTGGTGCAGCGGGTGGTCCCGGCCGGGGAGCTCGACGCGGCCCACGCCGAGCTGATCGACTCGCTCCTCGCCATGCCCGACGGTCCGATGCGCATGACCAAGGCCGCGTTCGCGGCGATGGGACGGGAGCGGCTCGGCAGCACGGCCTGGTCCGACGCCGACCTCCTGTGGTGGTCGCTGCGTGAGCCCGAGGCCGCCGAGGCGGCCCGGCGCTACCTGGAACGGGGCGGGTAGGCGACCGGGCTCACGCCGTCCGTACCGGGGGTACCCTCGTAGTAGAGGAATATCGCACTACGAGATGGTCTTGACGGACCTGAGGGAGGCCCCGATGTCTCTCACCTTTCCCGAGCTCAACCACGGCTCCGACCTGACGCGGCTCCTCTCGCAGTCCAACCGCGGCGGCGACGCCCTGGTGCACGCGGTCCACTCGATCGCCGACGCCACCTTCACCTGGGACTACGCGAAGGGCGCCCGGCCCGGCCTGGGCAAGCTCTACGAGAAGGCCAAGGTCACCCAGTGGAACGCCACCACCGACCTGCCCTGGGACACCGACGTCGACCAGGAGAAGCTGGCCGCGGCGTCGTTGCAGCAGTTCAGCGGGGCCATGACCGCCGATGGTCTCGACGGGACGCCGTTCGCGCGGTGGGGCGACAAGGAGTGGATCCGCTTCGCGATCGAGTCGGAGAACTGGACGCTCAGCCAGTTCCTGCACGGCGAGCAGGGCGCGCTGGTGTGCACGGCCAAGCTGGCCGAGACCGTCCCGTGGATCGACGCCAAGCTGTTCGCGTCGACGCAGGTGATGGACGAGGCCCGGCACGTGGAGGTGTTCGGCCGCTACCTCGACGCCAAGCTCTCGGGGCACTACCCCGTCAACCCGCACCTCGGCGCGCTCCTCGACGACATCATCGCCGACCGTCGCTGGGACATGACCTACCTGGGCATGCAGGTGATGGTCGAGGGTCTGGCCCTCGCCGCCTTCGGACTGATGCGCGCCACCACCACCGAACCGCTGCTCGAGCAACTCCTCAGGTACGTGATGGCCGACGAGGCGCGTCACGTGGCGTTCGGCGTGCTCAGCCTGAAGGAGCTCTACGCGGGGCTGAGCGGGCCCGAGGTCCGGGAGCGCCAGGAGTTCGCCTACGAGGCCGCGATCCGCATGCGTGACCGCTTCCTCCAGCAGGAGGTGTGGGACCGGCTCGGGATCAGTGCTGCCGACGCCGCGACGTTCCTGGAGCAGGACCCGCTGCGCCCGATGTTCACGGTGTCGCTGTTCTCGAAGATCGTCCCCAACCTCAAGAAGCTGGGGCTCCTCGACGCCGGCGACGGCTGGCTCCGGCAGCGCTTCGGCGAGATCGGCGCCCTCCAGTTCGAGGACTGGGACGACGGTTCCGGGGAGCTCGGGACGAGTCCGGAGTGAGTCCGTGCTCAGGCGGCTGACCCGGTGCGGCCGTGCTTGACGGCGCCTCGGCGGCGGCCCCGCTCGGAAGCCGACAGCACCGCCTTGCGCAACCGGACCGACGACGGCGTGACCTCCACGCACTCGTCGTCGGCCACGAACTCGAGAGCCTGCTCGAGGGTCATCGGGCGGGGCGGGGTGAGGCGCACCAGCTCGTCGGCGGTCGACGAGCGCATGTTGGTGAGCTTCTTCTCCTTGGTGGGGTTGACGTCCATCTCCTCGGATCGTGAGCTCTCGCCCACGATCATCCCCTCGTAGACCTCGACGCCCGGCCCCAGGATCATGGCCCCGCGCTCCTGGAGGTTCATGAGCGCGAACGTGGTGGTGACGCCGCGCCGGTCGGCGACCATCGATCCCGTCGGGCGGCTGCGCAGCTCTCCGAACCAGGGCTCGTAGCCCTCGAAGACGTGGTGCAGCACGGCGGTGCCGCGGGTCTGGGTGAGCAGCTCGGTGCGGAAGCCGATGAGGCCCCGGGCCGGGACCACGTAGTCGAGCCGGATCCAGCCGCTCCCGTGGTTCACCATCTGGTCGAGGCGACCCTTGCGGGCGGCCAGGAGCTGCGTGATCGACCCGAGGTGCTCGTCGGGGACGTCGATCGTGACCCGCTCCACCGGTTCGTGGATCCGGCCGGCGACCTCCCGGGTGACCACCTGCGGCTTGCCGA